>DAISKN010000057.1:16272-16595 GCA_036820975.1 Acidobacteriota bacterium
GGGTCGGCGTATTTTGAGATGAAAGCGGCCAATTCCACGGCCTGACGCGGAACGCGAGGGGAGACCACCGGGTACTGGCGCAGTACGACGCCGTCCGCAACCGGGAGAATGGCGCGGCACCACGGCGACTCTGGGACAACGACGCGAACGGTCACGGAACGCACGTGGTAAGCGTGATGATGAGCGCGCTCGACTCTTGCCGCGGCGAATTCAACGGGATTGCGCCGGGCGCCGACCTCGTTTCTGTCCGCGCTCTCGACGACAACGGCGCGGGCCGCTACATCGACGTCATCCGAGGTATCGGCTGGGTCGTCGAGCACCGG
>DAISKN010000058.1:0-8387 GCA_036820975.1 Acidobacteriota bacterium
TGGCGCGGCTGCCACAGGAGATCCAGGAAGTCATCCTGGGCGCGATGCGGACGAAGGAGGCCTCGGAGGTCGAGGACCTTCTTCAGTATCCCGAGGAGACCGCCGGGCGGATCATGAGCCCGAAGGTCTTCTCGTTGAACGAGGAGACCACCGTCGGCGACGCCATCCGCAAGCTCCAGGACGCGGGCGACCTGGAGATGGTCTTCTACATCTACGTGGTCGACGACCGGGGAAAACTCTCCGGAGTTCTGTCCCTTCGACAGCTCCTCCTGAAAAGGCCCGAGACCGGGCTCAAGGACATCATGGAGACCGACGTCATCCGGGTCACCGCCGACACCGACCAGGAGGAAGTCGCCCAGCTCGTCGCCTCCTACAACCTCCTCGCGGTGCCGGTGGTGGACCAGCAGAACAATCTGGTGGGGGTCATCACCGTCGACGACGTCATCGACGTCATCAAGGACGAGGCGACCGAGGACATTTTCCGCCTCGCGGGAGTCGACACCGATGAGCGGGTGTTCAATCCGCCGCGCACGTCGGTCCGGAAGCGGATTCCGTGGCTCGTCGTGAACCTCGCGACCGCGTTTCTGGCCGCGGTGGTGGTGAGCCGGTTCGAGGGCGCCATCGCGCAGTTCGCGGTGCTCGCGGTCTTCATGCCCATCGTGCCCTCCATGGGAGGAAACGCCGGCAATCAGGCGCTCACGGTCATGGTGCGCGGAATCGCTCTCGGCGAGCTGACCTGGGCCAACAGCCGCAAGGCGCTCCTGAAGGAGGTCCTGGTCGGCGCCGTGAACGGTCTCGCGACCGGGCTTCTCGCCGGCCTCATCGCGTTCCTCTGGAAGGCGAGCCCCTGGCTCGGGGCGGCGCTCGGTCTCGCCATGGTGGGAAACCTGGTGATCGCAGCCGTTGCCGGAACCCTCGTGCCTCTATTTCTCCGGCGGATGAAAATCGACCCCGCGCTCGCTTCCTCGGTTTTCGTGACCACTGCCACCGACGTCGCCGGGTTCCTGCTGTTTCTCGGGCTCGGGGCCGCATTTTTGGCGAGATTCCAGTAAGCTCTCGGCTCGATGCCCGTTCGTTCCGTTGCCGCGATCGTTCTGCGAACCTATCGCGTCGGCGAAGCCGACAAGATCGTGGTGTTCTTCACCCTGGAGATGGGAAAAGTCCGCGGAATCGCCAAGGGCGCCCGGAGAGCGCGCTCCCGATTCGGAGGGAGCCTCGAGATCGGGACCGAGATCGAGCTCACGTTCTTCGAGAAGGAAGGCCGCGAGCTTTCGAGCGTCGACCGCTGTGATATAGTCCGCTCCAGATTTTCGCAGTTAGGGGACCCCATTCTGGCGACGACCCTCGGGTATATCACCGATCTCGCGGACGCCTTCCTTCCCGAAAGGGAGACCAACAAGCGCATCTACCGGCTGCTGCGGGCCGCTATCGGAGCGCTTTCCTCTCCCGACACCGCGGAGACCGGAGCGCGCTACTTCGAGGCCTGGCTTCTGCGCCTTTCCGGCGTCTACCCGCTGAGGCGGACCTGCCCGTCCTGCGGGAAGGCTCTACAGGCTCTGGGCGCTTGGTTCTCGTTCGACGAACGTCACTTCACCTGCCGCAAGTGCCGCGAAGAGGTCCCCCGGGGCTTTCCCCTCTCGCCTTCGTCCCTGCTGTTTCTCGAGGAGGTGTGGCGCCTGCCTCCGGACAAGATCGACCCCGCCGGCCCCAGAGTTCTCTCGGAGCTCCGCGAGTTCCACTACCGCCTCATGCAGGAACATCTGGAGAAAGACTTGAAATCGCACCACGTGCTGGAGGAAATGCTTCGCGAGACCCGGGGGAGGGCCCGATGATCCTCCAGGAGCTCGTCTTCAACCTCACGAAGTTCTGGTCGGACCGCGGGGTTCTCGTTCACCAGCCCTACGATCTGGAGATGGGAGCGGGAACGATGCATCCCGAGACGTTTCTTCGGGTGCTCGGGCCCGACCCCTGGAAGGTGGTCTACGTCCAGCCTTCGCGCCGTCCGGCGGACGGGCGCTACGGCGAGAACCCGAACCGGCTCTACAAGCACCATCAACTCCAGTTGATCCTGAAACCGGCGCCCGCCGACATCCAGGAGCTGTACCTCGAGAGCCTCCGTGCCTGCGGGATCGAGCCCCGGGTCCACGACATCCGCTTCGAAGAGGACAACTGGGAGTCGCCCACCCTCGGCGCCTGGGGCATCGGCTGGCAGGTGCTCCTCGACGGGCTCGAGATCACCCAGTTCACCTATTTCCAGCAGGCGGGCGGAATCGAGCTCTCGCCGATCTCGGCCGAGATCACCTACGGTCTCGAGCGTCTCGACATGTACCTCCAGAACGTCGACGACGTCTATGACCTGGAGTGGTCCAAAGGGGTCACCTACCGGCAAGTCCGCCATCGGGACGAGGTCGAGGGATCGCGGTACTTCTTCGAGGCAGCGAACGTGGATCTCGCCCGCCGCCAGTTCGAAGAGGCGCTTCGGGAGGGTAAGCGCCTTCTGACCGAAGGCCTCGTCATTCCCGCCTACGAGCAGGTCCTGAAGAGCTCGCATCTCTTCAATACCCTGGACGCGAGGGGCGCGGTCTCGGTGAGCGAGCGGGCTCTTTCGATCCTGAAGGTCCGCGAGCTCGCCTGCGGTGTCGCCCGGACCTACGTCGAGTCTCTCGCCGGGAAGGAGGCCTCCGCGTGAAGAAGCTTCCCTTCCTGTGGGAGATCGGGTGCGAGGAGATCCCAGCGTCGTGGCTCCCGAAGCTGGTGGAGGAGCTGAAGGAGCGCTTCGAGAAAGAGCTGGCGTCGCTCGCCCTCGAGCCGAAGCAGGTGGAATCGTACGGGACGCTCCGGCGGTTGGTGCTCCATGCGACCGGGCTTCCGGAAAAGCAGCAGGACCGCGTCGAACAAGTTTCCGGGCCGCCGCTGAAAATCGCCCGCGACGACTCGGGCGCCTGGACCAAAGCGGCCCTCGGCTTCGCTTCCAAGAACGGGATCGAGCCCTCGAATCTGAAGCTGCTCTCGACGGAGAAGGGCGAGTACATCGGATTCGAAAGGAAGATCAAGGGCGGGAAGACTCTGAAGCTTCTTCCCGTCATCATGGCCTCGACTCTCCGGAGCTTGAGCTTCCCCAAGTTCATGAACTGGGACGCGACCCTCGAGGACGGGAAGGGGGCCTTTGCCTTCGGGAGACCCATCCGCTGGATGGTGGCGCTCTTCGGAGGGAACGTCGTGCCCTTCGAGATTCGAGTCGTCGGCTCTCCCCCGGTGCGGAGCGGGAGAAAGACGCGGGGACATCGGTTTCTCGGACCCAAAGGGGAGAAGCCGGGGCAGCCGTTCGGAGTGGATTCCTTCCAGAAGCTCGCCCGCGGTCTCCGGAAGCGCTACGTGGTGCTCGATCCGAAAGAGCGGCGGGAGCTCCTCGCGAGCGAGATCGCGAAGCTCGAGAAGAAGGCGCGAGCCCGATGCGCGCCCGGCCTCTCGCGCGACCTCGTGGCGGACCTGGTGGAGTGGCCCGGGGCCGTGCTCGGCGCCTACCCCGAGGAGTTCTCGAGCCTCCCCGAGGAGGTGCGCCACACGGTCCTCATCCACCACCAGCACTACTTCCCGCTCGAGGGCAAGCCCGGGTTCATCGCCGTGACCAACATGGCGAAGGATCCGAAGGGCCACATTCAGCGGGGAACGGAGCGGGTCGTGGTCGCTCGGCTCCGCGACGCGAAGTTCTTCTGGGGCGAGGATCTGAAGACCCCTCTCCGGGATCGGACGGCCGCCCTCGACGGCGTCCTGTTCCAGGAAAAACTCGGGAGCTACCGGCTCAAGAGCGAACGAATCGAGAACCTCGCCGCCTGGATTGCTGCGAAGAGCGGTGCCCGGGAAACGCCGGTGCGGCGGGCGGCGCAGCTCGCGAAGTGCGACTTGACGACGGGCATGGTCGGCGAGTTCCCCGAGCTCCAGGGAATCATGGGAGGCCTCTACGCACGCGAGCAGGGGGAGCCGGAGCCCGTGTGGAAGGGGGTCTATTCCCACTACCTGCCCTCGGGGATCGGCGAGGACGACGGCTTTCCCGCGAACCGCGAGGGCGCCGTGGTTTCGCTCGCGGACAAGATCGACAGCCTCGCGGCCATGTTCCTCGCCGGGGCCATTCCCACGGGCTCCCGCGATCCGTTCGCCCTGAGGCGTGCGGCCCTGGGTGCCGTGCGCCTTCTGTCGGAGAGCGCCGACGTGCTCTCGTTTCCCCTCGATATCCCTCCCGCCGAGCTCCTCCGCGAGGCGCTTCGCGTCGTTCGCGAGCAGCAGCCCGGGCTTGCGGGAAGCGATGGCAAAGCCGAACCGGCGCTCGTGGAGTTTTTCACCGAGCGCCTGCGGTTCCTTTTCTCCCGGGCATACCGGTACGACGAGCTGAACGCAGTCTTCGCCGCCGCCGGGCTCGATCGGCCCGTCTCCGACCTCGCGAAGAGGCTCGAAGCGCTCTCCCTCTTCCGCAGCTCGGAGGATTTCCAGGCCCTTTCGCTCGCGTTCAAGCGCGTGGGGAACATCCTCGCGGGCCAGAAGCCGGGAGACGTGGACCCGGAGTTCTTCTTCGAGGACGACGAGAAGAAGCTCTTCGAAGAGCTCGAGAGACTCCGCCCCCGGGCGGAAGAGCTCGTCGCCTCGGGTCGCTACCGCGAAGCGCTCCAGGAGCTTTCGACTCTTCGGGGGGCCGTGGATCGATTCTTCGACGAGGTGCTGGTGATGGCCGAGGATCACAAGCTGCGCGACAACCGCCTCGCGCTCCTGAAGCGGCTCCAGAGCCTCTTCTCGCGGGTCGCCGATTTGTCGCAGCTCGTCCCCGGTCAGAGCTGAGGTTCCGCGGATGGGAAGGATACGACTCATGCCGGACGCCCTCGCGAACCAGATCGCGGCGGGCGAAGTCGTCGAGCGGCCGGCTTCGGTCGTGAAGGAGCTCGTCGAAAACTCGCTCGACGCCGGCTCGCGCTCGATCGCCATCGCCATCGAGGGGAGCGGGAAGGACCGCATCCGCGTGGCGGACGACGGCATCGGCATGTCGGCCGAGGACGCGCGGTTAGCTCTCTCCAGGCACGCGACGAGCAAACTCTTCGACGTATCCGATCTTTCGAACATCTCGTCTCTCGGCTTTCGCGGCGAGGCCCTTCCTTCCATCGCCTCGGTTTCGCGCTTCACTCTCAGGACGCGGGAGCACGGGGCCGATGCCGGCCACGAAGTGTCGATCGAGGGCGGGCAGATCGTCCGCGAAGCTCCCGTCGGGGTTCCTCCGGGGACGATCGTCGAAGTGGAGCGGTTGTTCTTCAACGTGCCCGCGCGGCGCAAGTTCCTCCGCGCCGACGTGACCGAGGCCTCTCACATCGCCGCCTCGGTCGCGAGCCTCGCCGCCGCCTATCCCGACGTGGGATTTCAGCTCGAGCACGGAAAACGATCGGTCCTCGAGGCTCCATCGGTCGGCTCGCGGCGCGAGCGCCTCTATCAGCTCGAGAAGAGCTGGGTCGAGAGCGCGGTCGTGCTCGAGGACGAGATCGGCGGCATCGCGATCGAGGCCTGGCTCGCGCCGCCTCCGGAAGCTCGAGGCGCCGCGAGCCGCCTGCACCTCTTCGTCAACGGAAGGCCGGTGAAGGACCGCATCCTGCATCACGCGGTGATGGAAGCCTACCGGCAGGTATCGTCGCGTTCCGGGACCCCTCTGGTCTACCTCTTCCTCGAGCTCGCGCCCGACAAGGTGGACGTCAACGTCCATCCGGCGAAGGCCGAGGTGCGGTTCGTGGACCAGCAGTTCGTGCACAAGGCGGTCTTCTCCGCCGTACGGAACGCACTCCAGGGCCAGCGCCTCGCTCCCGAGGTGCTGCTGGTTCGCGATGCCTATGAGCCGCGGGTTTCCGAGCCCTCGATGCCGGGCTCGGCCGACGGGGTCGCCATCGCCGAGTCTCTCTTTTCGACCCCCGTGCCCGAGGTCACGCCCACGTTCTCCGAGCTCGCCGAGGAGCCTCCGACGTGTTTGGGTCAGCTCCGCGCGAGCTACATCGTCGCCGTGGACGGGGACACGGTCTGGCTCATCGATCAACACGCGGCGCACGAGAGAATCCTGTACGAGGATCTCGTCGAGCGCGGAGTCTCCCAGATGGGACAGCAGCTCCTCCTGACACCACTCCCGCTCGAGCTCACCGCTCCGGAGCGCGTCACCCTGGAAGAGGAGCTCTCCGATCTCGCGTCTTTCGGCTACGACATCGAGCCCTTCGGACAGGGCGACTTTCTCCTGCGGGCGGTGCCCGCGAGCTTGAGCGGATTCGACCCCATTCGCCTGGTGCGCTCCGCTCTCTCCGAGCGGGAGAGGGACTGCCGGAGCTCGACGGTGAGGGAAGCGGGGAGCCGGATCGCGGCCCGCATCGCCTGCCACGCGGCGATCAAGGTGAACTTCGAGCTCGCGCCCGAGAAGATGCGCTGGCTGGTGCGCGAGCTCTGGCGCGCGCGGCAGCCCACCGTCTGCCCCCACGGGCGACCCACGACGCTCCGCATCGGAAGAGAACAGATCGAGCGGGGCTTCGGAAGAATCTGACAGGCTGCTGTATGAACATCCGCAGCCTGTGCGAGCGGAGCGAGCCCGGCCGGGAGGAAGCGGCCGCTGCTTTTGAAACTTGGCCGCGGGAATCCGGCCGTCCTCCCCGCGCGACGAGCGCGGGGAGCGAGCCGAGCGGAGCCCTCAGCCCAGAGCGGTGGGGGTGGGGCCCCACCGCATTGAGCGAAGAGCGAGGCGAGCACTAAGAGATGCCCAGGAAAAAGGACGTCCGCTGGGGCCGGTGGACTATCTACTACGTGGGCCGCGCTCTGGAGCTCGCGGGACTCCTCGTCGTCACCTGGTCGATGTTCCTGTTCTTCGGCTCGAGGGCGATGCGCCCGATGCTGGCGATGACCGGCGGCGGGCTCGCGCTCTTCGTCATCGGCTGGCTTCTGGCCCGGAGGAATCCCGAATCATGAGAACCCTAGTCGTCGCGCTGTCCGTCCTTCTGGCCTCCTCCGGGTGGAGCCAGACCCCGCCTCCCCGACTGACGCTCGATTGGGAGGCGATGGCGAAGCGGATCGTGCAGCAGCTCGCGCTCGAGCCCGGCGAGACTTTTCTCGCCGTCGCTCACCCCGGGACGTTCGACCAGCTCATCCCTCACCTTCGATACGAGGTAATGAGGGCCGGCGCCGTCGACCTGGGCGTCGTCGACGTTCTCGGAGCCCCGGCGCCTTCCCGGTGGAACGAGTCGATTCTCCTCGAAGGAGGCCGCAAGGCGCGGGTCGAGCTGAAAGCGATGCTCGAGGATGTCGATGCTTCGATCATGCTCCCCGGCGCCAATCCGGGCCAGCCCGTCTATGCCGCGATCCAGGACCTCCTGCGGGAGGGAAAAGGGCGAACGGTTCACTTTCATTGGCTCGACAACAACTCCGCGTTCCCGCTTCCGGGACAGCCGATTCCGCCGCGGCACGAGATCGAGTCGGTGTACCAGCGCGCGCTCCTCGAGACCGACTACGGGGCGCTCGCGGCGCTTCAACGGAATCTCGATTCGGCGATGCGCGCCGGCGAGGTTCGCGTCACGACACCCGCGGGAACGGATCTCCGGTTCCGCATCGGCTCCCGCGTCGTGAACTTTCAGGACGGGGACGCCTCGGGGGCGCGGGCCGCCAAAGGGGTGGTGCTGATCGACCGCGAGATCGAGCTTCCCGCGGGAGCGATTCGCGTGGCGCCCCTCGAAGAGACGGTCGAGGGAACGATCGTCTTTCCGCCCTCTCAGTGGTCGGGGCGGCCGGTTCAGGGTTTACGGCTCGGGATCACCGCCGGGAAGGTGACGTCGATCGAGGCGAGCGAAGGCAAAGAGTGGGCCGAGCGGGAGATCGACGGCGCGGGAGAGGCGGGTCGATCGTTCCGGGAGTTCGCTCTCGGCTTGAACCCGCTCCTCGCGGTTCCCGACGATCGGCCGTGGATTCCCTACTACGGCTACGGCGCCGGAGTCGTGCGGCTGTCTCTCGGCGACAACAGCGAGCTCGGAGGAAAGGTAACCGGCGGTTACGTGCGCTGGAACTTCTTCACCGACGCCACTGTGATCGTGAACGGCGAGACCTGGGTCGAAAAGGGAAAGCTTCTTCGGGGCGGAAGATAGCGCCGACGGTCGCCGTCGAGCTCACTCGATCCCTAGCTCCGACAGGAAGCGCCGGTTCTCCCTCCACTCGGAGCGCACTCTTACGTGGAGGCCGAGGAACACCTTGACTCCGAGAAACGCCTCGATGTCCCGCCGAGCCGCGGTTCCGATTCCTTTCAGCATGCTTCCGCCCTTCCCCACGACGATTCCCTTCTGGGAGTCGCGCTCCACCAGGATCGAGGCTTCGATGCGGGTGAGCTTCTCGCCTTC
>DAISKN010000058.1:8397-16517 GCA_036820975.1 Acidobacteriota bacterium
GCGCTGGTGGAGGAAGCCCTGTCGCGGCGCGAAATCGTGCGGGTGAGCGTCTCGCCTTCCTCCCACGAGTCGATGACGACCGCGGTCGAGTACGGGATCTCCTCGCGGGTCGCCCCCAGGATCTTCTCGCGCACGATCTCCGAGACGAAGAATCGCTCGGGGAGATCGGTCAGGGTGTCCGGCGGATAGAGAGGCTCGCCCTCCGGGAGCTGCCGCTCCAGCACGGAAACCAGGGCATCGACGTTCTCTCCGGTGAGGGCCGAGATGGGGACGATGTCCGTGAACTCGTGGCGGCGGCGATAGTCGTCGATGATCGTCAGGATCTCGGGCTTCTTGATCCGATCGACCTTGTTGAGCGCGAGCACCACGGGGACTCTCGCCTGGCGCACCCGCTCGAGCACGAACTCGTCGCCGCCGCCGAACGCCTCGGTCACGTCGACGAGGAGGAGCGCCAGGTCCACAGTCTTCAGGCTCCGGAGCGCGAGATCCACCATGCGGCGATTCATCTCGTGCTTCGGCTTGTGAATCCCCGGGGTGTCGAAGAACACGATCTGCGCCGAGGCGGTGTTGGCGATGGCCAGGATCCGGTTCCTCGTGGTCTGGGGCTTCTCGGTGACGATGGCGACCTTCTGGCCCACGATGCGGTTGAGAAGTGTCGACTTACCCACGTTGGGGCGGCCGACGATAGTGACGAACCCGGCGCGCAAGGGGTTTAGGCCGTGGTCCCGGGAGCGGGAAGCCGGAAACGCACCTTGTTGATGCGCTGGCCGTCCGCGTCCACCACTTCGATGCGCACGCCTTCGTGATCGATCACGTCTCCCGACCGCGGAATCCTCCCCGCGGCATCGAGGACGTAGCCGGAAACAGTCTCGAAACCCGACCCGTTCACGTCGAGATGGAGGAGCTCCTTCAGGTCGTCGATGTCCGCCCTGCCGCTCACCAGGAAGACTCCCTCTTTTTCCTGGACGATCTCCGGATCCACCTCGTCGAACTCGTCGTGGATCTCGCCCACGATCTCCTCCAGGATGTCCTCGACGGTGACGAGACCGCAGACTCCGCCGTACTCGTCGACCACCATCGCCAGCGTCTCTCGCGCGCGCTGGAGCTCGCGCAGGAGGTCGCCCAGCTTCTTGCTTTCGGGGACGAAGCTGACTTCGCGGATCATCGTCCGGAAGGAAGCATCGGGCGGCGATTCGTGAGCGGCAATGAGGTCGATGACGTAGACCAGGCCCACCACGTGATCCAGGTCTTCGCGATAGACGGGGACCCGCGAGTACTTCTGCTCGGTGAAGAGCGCCCGGAGCTCTCCCACGGTCGCGTTCTCGGGGATGGCCACGATCTCGGTGCGTGGAGTCATCACCTCCCGCACCACCTTGTCTCCGAGATAGAGGATGGATTGCACCATCCGCTCCTTGTCGCCCTCCAGGATCCCCTCCTCTTTGCCCGCATCGAGGAAAGCCTGGACCTCCTCTTCGGTAGCCTTCTCTTCCGGCTTGTCGCCGTTCGAAACGAAGTACGAGACCAGCCGCGCCAGCGGGCGGCTCACGGGGTTCACGATGCGGGCGTAGATCCGGAACGCGGGGAGGAGAAGGACGAGGACCTTCTCGGGGTTCTTCCGGGCGACGATGTTGGGGATGACCTCGCGGAAGAACAGGAAGCAGAACACCATGGTGACGAAGGCCACGAGGAGCGGCTGAGGAACCTCCATCGCCAGATACAGCATCGTCACCAGCACGGTGATGGCGATGAACGATCCCTGGAGGCCGATTCGAAGGGGAAGCAGAAGCTCCATCGGATCCTCGAGCGCCCGGGTGAGATAGCCGGTCTTCCACCCTCCCTCCTCGTAGGCCCGCATGGAAATCTTGCTGAAATAGTCGAAGGCGACGTCGATGAGCGAGAGAAAAAGAGCGAGCCCGAGGAGGAGCAGGATGGCGATCCCCGCGAGCTGTATCGAGATCATCCGGCCCGCCTCGTGCGCCTCGCGCGCCTGGCGCGAGTGATGCGGAGCCGCCGCCGGAGCCGGTACTCGATGCGCCGCATCTCGCCGTCATCCGTCTCGTGGTCGTAGCCCAGCAGATGGAGGAAGCCGTGCAGGGCGAGGATCTCGAGCTCCCGCGGGAGCGTCGATCGGAGGCGGCGCGCCTGGCGCTCGGCCGTCTCCACCGAGATGACGATGTCCCCGAGATACCCCGTGGACGCGCCTTTCCGGCTCGTCCGGAAGGAGAGCACGTCCGTCGGCTTGTCGAGACCGCGAAAATCCCGGTTCAGAGTCCGCATGCGCCCGTCGGTCACGAGCGCGACCGTGGCCGAGCTCGACGGGGCGCCGGCGGCGGGAGCGACGATCCGGAGGAAGGCCCGAAGCCGTCCGGAGTCGATCGGAATCCGGCGCTGCAGGTTCCGGACGGAAAGACGGGCCCGTTCGGGAGTTCCAGGATGTCCAAGACGTTCCGGCCGCCTCCGCGAAGCTTCGGCGAGCCCCGCCGAAGCCCAACCCGCCTTCGCGCGAAGCGCTACGGCGAGGTCCCGCCGAAGCCCGACCCGCCTTCGCGCGAAGCGCTTCTGCGAGGTCCCGCCGAAGCCCGAAGGGCGGAGGCGGAAGGGCGAAGGCGGAAGGGCAGCTGCCGGAGGTTCGGTGGTCATCGGCTATCCTGCACGACCAGCGGCTCCACATGTTTCTCGAAGTCGAAGCCGGGGTAGCTCACCCGCTGGTGGTGAATCCCCATGAGCACGCGCTGGAAGCTCTGGGCTATTTTCTCGAGATCCCGGAGCGTCAGGTCGCACTCATTGAGCTGACCGTCGAGAAAGATATAGTCGATGATTCTCCGGATCAACCCTTTCAGCCGCGCCGGGCTCGGATCGTCGAGCGTGCGCGAGGCGGCTTCGACGGCGTCGGCGATCATGATGATCCCCGCTTCCTTCGTCTGGGGCTTCGGACCGGGGTAGCGATACTCGTCCTCGTTCAACTCCCCCAGCTCCGGGTCGTGGCTCAACTTCGCCTTCTCGTAGAAGTACGTGATGAGCTTGGTCCCGTGGTGCTGCGGGATGATATCGATGAGCTCCTGGGGGAGGTTCATTTCCTTCGCGAGCTCGATCCCTTCTTTCACGTGGCTCGCGATGACCAGAGCGCTCATGCGCGGAGAGAGCTGGTCGTGGCGGTTCGCTCCGGTCTGGTTCTCGACGAAATAGTTGATCTTGATGAGCTTTCCGATGTCGTGGTACATGGCCGCGGTGCGGCAGAAGACCGGGTTCGCGCCGACCGCCTCGGCCGCAGCCTCGGCGAGCGAGCCCACCACCATACTGTGATGGTAGGTCCCCGGCGCTTCGAGAGCGAGCCTTCGTAAGATCGGAACGTTGCTGTTCGCGAGCTCCAGCAGCCGGATGTCGGTCGTGCGGTGGAAGACGGTCTCGAAGAGGGGAAGAAGCGCCGAGACCACCACCGCCACCCCGGCGCCTCCGGCGAAGGCGCAGGCGAGGTCGAACCCGAAGTTGCTCGGCGGAAAGTGGCGGCCGCTCAGGAGATCGATGGCGAGAACCGCGGCGACGTTCACCGCTCCCACCAGGAGCCCGACCTTGATCAGGGCTGTCCTCCGCTTGTATTGAAAGAGGCCCAGGACCGCCGCCAGGCTCGACAGGAGCGCGAAGACCGCGAGCTGCAGGTTCCCGGTCATGATGCCGACGGCGACGCTGAAGAGCGTCGAGCCGAGAATCGCCGTGGGCGCGTTCTCCAGGAGAAGAAGCATCACCGCGACGCCGGCGAAAGGAACGGCATAGGAGTAGGAGCCGGTGTTGTTGAACGGCGCCTGCACCAGCTGCTCCGAGAACAGACGCGCCACGAAGAACGAGAAACGCGCGAGCGCGAGGTGTCCCACGATGACGATTCCCGTCATGGCGAAGCTCTGCCGCCGCCAGGCCTCACTCGCGCGCGCGGGCCTCGCCAGGTGCCATTGGATGGTCAAGAGAACGCCCGCGAGGAGGAACGCTCCCAGCGCCCCGGCGAAGCCCCACCGTCGGTTCTCGCTCGACAGGATATCGAGCTGCCGGAGGGCGCTCGCCGTGATCTCGTCGCCGGCGCGCACGATCGTCTTGCCCCTGCGGACCTGGAAGTAGACCGGCTCCACCGCCTCGCGCGCCGCGACGCGCCTGCGCTCGGTCTCGGCCTGATCGAACGAGAGCGTGGGCTCGAGGAACCTCGAGCCGAGCTCGATGAGCCGGCGACGCTCCGCCTGTCGGAGGTCGGAGAGGCTCCCGATCCGGACGGCGAGAAGGTCCTTCGCCTCGTCGAGCGACAGGACGCTGCCGAAATCCCGGCGCACCTGGCTCGATTTCGAGACCTGCTCGCGCCGCCGAATCGGCTGCCCGTGCGCGAGAAGCCGCTCCTTGCTGTCGATGATATCCCTCGAAAGAACGGTTCCGACCGCCCGCGTGAGAACCTGCTCGAGGTCCGGCGAGAACCCCTTCTGGAGCAGCAGCGCCAGATCCTCCTTCCGAAGCTGCACCCCGAGCCGGTTGCCGATCCCGGCGGCGAGATCTTCCGACGCGTTCTTCCCCCCCGGATCGCTTGCGTCGACCTCGGCGCGTCCGAGCTCGAAGGCCGCGGCGATGCGTTTTGCCGCTTCGGGAGCGGCGGCGTCGTCGAAGTTGTAGACTTCGAGGACCTCCCCGGCGGCTTCTTCCCTCCGCGCCGCCGTTCCCACCTCGTCCTCGTAGCTGAAATCGTAGGGGGCGTAGACCGTCGTGGGCGCAATCTGCCCGAGCTCGTACGGCTGCACCCGAAAGCTCAGAAACGGCGTCAGCAGCACGGTGAGCGCGAGGACGAAGAATGCCGCCCAGGGCCACGGCGAAGCGTAGGCGAGATCGAAGAAGTCCCGCAGACGTCGCCCCCGGGACTTCCGGCGGCCCGATTCCAGCCTTTCCTTCTTCGGTTCTCCGTCGGAGTCCATTACTGAGTACGCCGCTCCCCTGACTACGCTGACGAATCGGAAAGAACGCAAAGGCGCAGGAAAACGCGAGGGCGCGGAGAAGGAAAAGCAATCCAGGGAAAATGCGGGGACGAGAAGGAAAATCGCGATAGGTCCCGAGTCATCTCCCCGTTCTCCTGCTTTTCTTCATTGCGCCCTTTCTTTGCGTCTTTGCGTTCCTTCCCCGATTTGCCCTGAGTCAGGCGCCCGCGGCTGAGCTCGCGGGGTTCTTGGACGCCGCCTCGGTCGCGGTCGCCTTCCGCTCCCTGGCGCGGTCGTACGCGCGGATGATCGACTGCACCAGCGGATGGCGCACTACGTCGGTCTCGTCGAAGTACACGAAGTCGATGCCGTTGATGTCGGAAAGCAGATCGATGGCTTCCACCAGGCCGCTCATCTTGCCCGGAGGAAGGTCGATCTGGGTGATGTCGCCGGTGACGACGGCCTTCGAGCCGAAGCCGATGCGCGTCAGGAACATCTTCATCTGCTCGGTGGTGGTGTTCTGGGCCTCGTCCATGATGACGAAGCTGTCGTTCAGGGTGCGCCCCCGCATGAAGGCGATCGGCGCGATCTCGATCGAGCCCCGCTCGATCAGCTGCACCACTTTTTCCGGCTCCATCATGTCGTAGAGGGCGTCGTAGAGCGGCCGCAGATAGGGATTGATCTTCTCCTGGAGGTCCCCGGGGAGGAACCCCAGCTTCTCGCCCGCTTCCACCGCGGGCCGGGCGAGGATGATTCGGTTGACCTTCTTCTGGTGGAAGGCGGCCACGGCCATCGCCACGGCGAGGTAGGTCTTGCCCGTCCCCGCGGGCCCGATACCGAGCACGATGTCGCTGGCCTCGATGGCCTTGATGTAGGAGAGCTGGTGGAGGCTCCTCGGCATCACCCGCTTGCTGCGGGACGGCTGGAGGACGGCGTGGACGAAGAAGTCCTTGAGGGAAACGTTCGGGTCCTGCCGGACGAGCCGGAGCGCGACCCGGAGGTCGCCGGCGCTCACCTGGTATCCGCCCTCGACGAGCTCCGAGAACTGCTGAAATATGTTCTCGAGCTTCTGGACCTGCGCCGGATCCCCTTCGACCAGCAGCTCGTCGCCGCGGCTAACGATCTGAACTCCCAGAGCTTTCTCTATGGACTTCAGGTTCTCGTCGTGGATTCCGAAGAGGGCCCGCGCGCCCTCTTCCGGGACCGAGATCTTCTTCATGTAGAGAGAGTCTTTACCTCCAGAGACAACCCGCCGTCGAAATGCAGACAATCCTGCGAACGCATCGCCTGTGGCCTGGTATTCAATTGTGCGTTGGAGAGGACGTCGTGGGCGGGAAACCCGCGGGTCGGGTATTCACCCGAGAAAAGCGACCCCCAAGGTTCATGATTCCAGTCGACGGTAGCACACCCCCCCGGGGGCGTCAAACCAGGCTACCGGTCGCGCCGCGGAGCCTCCCCGGCAATGCGGATTCCGAGCTCCGCGAGCTGGGCGTCCGAGACCGCGGAGGGTGAGCCGGTCATCAGATCGAAGGCGGAGGTCGTCTTGGGGAAGGCGATCACGTCCCGGAGGCTCGTGCCGCCCGCCGCCAGCATGCTGATTCGGTCGACCCCGAAGGCGATTCCGCCGTGGGGCGGGGCCCCGTACTGGAGCGCCTCGAGGAAGAACCCGAACTTGTCGGCTGCCTCCTGGTCGGTCATCCCCAGCGCCCGGAACACCTTGGCCTGGACGTCGTTTCGATGGATCCGGATGCTGCCCCCTCCGAGCTCGAAACCGTTCGCCACCAGGTCGTAAGCGAGCGCCCGCACGGTGCCCTGGTCCGTCTCGAGCTTTCCCAGGTCCTCCTCGAAAGGCGAGGTGAAGGGGTGGTGCATCGCGTTCCAGCGCCCCTCGGTCTCGGAGTACTCGAAGTACGGGAAGTCCGTGACCCAGGTCAGCGCGAAATCCCTGCCCTTGGGGATGAGCCCTTCCTTGCGGGCGATCGAAAGCCGGAGAGCTCCGAGCACGGTGGAGGCAAGCAGGCCGTCGCCGGCGACGACCAGAAGCAGGTCCCCGGGCCCGCCGGATGCGAGCTCGAGCGCCTTCTTCAGCCGGTCCTCGCCCAGGTGGCGGAGGAGCGGGGACTTCAGCTCGCCGTCCTTGAACTGAGCCCATCCCAGGCCGGCGGCGCCGAGGGTTTTCGCCTGCGCTTCGAGGTCGTCGACCTCTTTGCGCGAGGCCGACGCGAGGCCCGGGACGGCAATTGCCCTGACCGCTCCCCCCGCCGCGAGAGTCTTCTCGAAAATCCCGTACCCCGAGCCGCGCACGGCGTCGGAGACATCCGAAATCTCGAGCCCGAAGCGAAGGTCGGGCTTGTCGGAGCCATAGTGGCTCATCGCCTCGTCGTACGTCATTCGCCGGAACGGGGCCCGGACCTCGATCCCGACCGAGCCCAGCATCTGGACGAACATGCCTTCGACCAGCGCGAAGATGTCCTCGCGATCGACGAAGGACATCTCGATGTCGATCTGGGTGAACTCCGGCTGGCGGTCCGCCCGCAGGTCCTCGTCGCGGAAGCAGCGCACGATCTGGAAGTAGCGCTCCATGCCGGCGATCATCAGGAGCTGCTTGAAGAGCTGCGGCGACTGCGGGAGCGCGTAGAAAGAGCCCTTGTGCACCCGGCTGGGGACGAGATAGTCCCGCGCCCCCTCGGGAGTAGACTTCGTGAGGTAGGGGGTCTCGATCTCGTGGAACCCCTGCTCCATCAGGTATCGGCGCACGGCGAACGTCAGACGGCTCCGGATCTCGAGCCGCCGGCGCATCTCCCCTCGCCGGATGTCGAGATACCGGTACTTCAGCCGCAGGTCCTCGCTCGCGCGGGTCTGGTCGGTGAGCTCGAACGGCGGGGTCTTCGACTCCGAGAGCACGCGGATTTCCCGGGCGCGCACCTCGATTTCGCCCGTCGAGATCCCGGCATTCACCGTCGAGGGAGCCCGGGCTATCACTTCTCCCCTCACCGCGACCACCCACTCGGTGCCGACCTTCTTCGCGAGGTCGACGACGTCGCCTCCCGCTTCCGTCGGAACCAGGATCTGGGTAACGCCTTCCCGGTCGCGAAGATCGATGAACGTGATTCCCCCGAGATCCCGAACGGTGTCCACCCACCCCATGAGCGTGACCTGGGCGCCCACCTCGCCCGCTCC
>DAISKN010000059.1:0-10540 GCA_036820975.1 Acidobacteriota bacterium
GATGTGCGACCCGTGCTTCATGGACGCGAACCAGGTCGGCTTCGTCCACGAGCTCACCTGGGACGACATCAAGACGCTGCTCGACAACGCCATCACCATCAAGCCCAAGCGGCAGATGTCGGTTCAGTTCTCCGGCGGTGAGCCCACGCTCTCGCCCTACTTCCTCGACGCCGTGCGCTACGCCCGCAAGGTGGGCTACATCAGCACCCAGGCGGCGACGAACGGAATCGAGTTCGCGAAGAGCCCCGAGTTCGCCCGCGAATCCGCGGCCGCCGGCCTTCGCTATGCGTACCTCCAGTTCGACGGCATCGGCAACGCCGCCAACTCTCATCGCCACGTCGGGAACCTCTTCGACGTGAAGATCCAGGCGATCGAGAACCTCTACGACAACGGCGTCGACATCGTTCCCGTCACGACGCTCATCAACGGTGTCAACAACGAGCAGGTGGGATCGCTCATCCGCTTCGCCCTCGACAATCCCAAGAAGATCCCCTTCCTCTCGTTCCAGCCGGTCTCGTTCACCGGCCGCGACGAGGCGGTGACCCCGGAGCGCAGGTTCGCGCAGCGCTACACCCTCTCGCACCTGGCTCACGACGTGAAGAACCAGACGGGTCTCGGCGAGCCGACCCGCGACTGGTTCCCGATCTCGTTCCTGGGAACGTTCTCCGACTGGGCCGACCTGATTCACGGACCGGGCCGCGACTGGGGACAGTTCAACTGCGGATGCCACCCGAACTGCGGTGTCGGCATGGCGGTCATGGTGGACAAGGAAACGAAGGAGTCGGCCCCGGTGACCGCGTTCCTGAACGGCGATCGCCTGGCGAACGACGTGAAGAAGATCAACGACGCCGCCCGCGGGCACTTCCTCTCGTCTCTCGGCATGGGCCTCGCCGTGATGAGGAACTACAACCCCTTCAAGGCTCCGACGCACTTCACCCTCAAGGCGATGCTCGAGAAGTTCGACAAAACCTACGGCGTCACCGGCCGCAACTACGGGAAGGTGACCCCCGATCGGACGTTCGAGGACATCGAGCTCCGGCGCAAGGACCGGTGGAACTTCCTGTTCATCGCCGGGATGTGGTTCCAGGACCTCTTCAACTACGACTTCCGCCGCACGGAGCAGTGCATCATCCCCTACGCCACGCAGGAGGGCGAGATCTCGTTCTGCGCCTACAACACCGGCGTCGGCTGGCGGAACATCATCGAGAAGATGCACCAGACCGCGACCCTCAACAAGTGGTACGAGGAGCGCGGACGACACCTCATCTATGCCGGGAACAAGGACGTCGACCTCCCCACGATCGACCACTCGCTCCAGCTCCGGGCCGACGACGTGAACAAGGGCATCCAGACCGACCTCGACGCCAAGGGCATCGCCAAGACCGCGAGGGACGAGGTCCGGATGGCGCGCGACAAGAAGCAGGTGGTGAGGACTCCCGAGGACGAGGCGATGGAGAAGCTGTATCGCGAGCGGGTTATGAACGAGAAGCCCGCGGCCGAGAATCAAGCGGCGAAGCCCGCGGTCGTCCAGATCGAAGTCTAAAAGCTCAAGGGCAGGTTTTCTGAGAAGGCCCCGCCCCGGCGGGGCCTTTTTTTTGGTCATTCAAGTCGCGGCATCGAGGTCAGGACGAGTAGTATGGCGAGGTCATGTCCGAGGACGCGCGGCTGAGTCGCCTCGGGCTCCTCCACCTCAAGGACAAGCCCGAGGAGCTCGCCAAAGAGCTCGAGCGGCGGCGGCAGGAGTTCGACCGCCGCGCCGACGACTGGGAAACGGAGCGCGGCCGCCGCCGTTCGGCATCGGACAACGCCGGGGAAGACGAACCGGTGCCGACGATGGCAACCCCTCCGCTGACCTATTGCGTCCACTGCGGAACCAAAGTGGGCCCCTACGCCGCCGGCTCCGTCAGCGGCGACGACAGGTACGTCCACGGCGTCCAGCAGCCGCCCAACGAGTCGTATCACTGCTCTGGTTGCGGCGATCAACCATCACCCTACTTGGAAGGCACCGGACGACCGTGCACCCGCTGCCACGAGCTGAGTCCGTTCCACCTGGTGTTCTGCGCCTACTGCGGAACCAGACTGCCCTGAGTTCGGCGCGCGCTTTCTCCGCCGTAAACCTCCTACCCTGGCCGTGAGCGCCGATCGATTGTTTGCGGGAGCGGCCTGCGACCCGGCGCGCTGGAACGTCTTGGATCAGTGCAAACCTGCTTTTCTCCCCGCCGACGTGCAGCACGTCGATTCCGCCACCAGCGCCAACGAGAAGTCCAACAGCTGCTGATCGAATACCGCCTCAGTCCGCGCCATCGAGGCTTCGCGGCCACGAAGGCCGGCGGGATTCGATGTGGTGCCGTCAGAGCTCGGTCGTTCGGCGCAGACGGACGGAGTGAGGCCGCCGGGCGGCGCGGACTGACCGCTGCGCGGCACGATTCAGGTCCCGATCGGCGGAGACGAAACGAACTTCCTCGCCCGCGAACTCCCGCACGATGAGCAAGTACGAAGCGAGGTGCAGAGCGTCGAAGCCCCGAAGCCGGTGGCGTTCCGCGAGGTCACCTGCACCCTTCGCCAGCGTCTCACCGACTTCGAGAGTCAAGATGGAGTCCCAATCTGCGTCGAGCGCGTCCTTGGCGCGACGGTGACCGGCTGGCTTGAGATACTTCTCGCGGCGTCTTCGGGCCAGCGCGGCGCGAGCTTCCGCATATGCCACCACGGACGACGTCACCAGTTCCGCCTGGTCAACCAGCCTCAGGACATCCTCCGACCCGGGCTCGTCGACGTACAGCTTCACCAGACTGCTGGTGTCTAGATAAAGAATCATCGCCGATCTTGGATGACCGCGGTCGACACCAGTCCACCCTTGGACCGGGGGGGGCGCAGCAATCCCTTCGGTTTGCCTCCGCTCCATCGCGCCAGTCCCTGGCGCACGAGTCGGAATGCCGCCTCGACCGTCTTGCGCCCCTCGGCAGGGCCCAGCTCGCCAATCGGTTTCCCGCGGTCGGTGATCACCAGCTGCTCTCCCTCCCGAACGCGTCTCAGGTAATCGCTCAGATGGTCTCTGAGCTCGCGCACCCCCACCGTTGCCAACGCCGTGGTCTCCTTATGTGGCTACCAGAATAGCATAGATGTGTCCACATCGAGCCACCTGTGGAGTCGACGGGAAGAAGCCGGGACGACCGTGGCAGAAGGCGCTTCACGTCGATTCGTGAAACATGTTTCAGTCAAGGGATGAAGCGCACGCTCCGCCAGAGATCGGCCGCGTCGTACATCCGGCCGCCGGTGACGACGAAGCGCACCGACCGTATGTTGGAGATTCGTTCGAGCGGATTCGCGTCGAGTACGACGAGGTCCGCCCGTTTTCCCACCTCGACCGTACCGAGCTCGTTCTGAAGCCGCATCGCCCGCGCGGGCACGATCGTGGCCGCCTGGATGGCCTCGAGGGGTGTGAGGCCGGCTTCGACATAGAGCTCGATCTCGCGGTGGAGGCTGTGCCCGGGAATACCCTCGTCGGTGCCGGCGACGATCGGGACGCCTCCGCGATGGAGCTCGCCGACGATACGGAGCCCGCGGTCGAGTCTCTCCCGCGCGGCGACAGGATCGATGTCGGCGTTCCCGGCGCTGTCGAACAGTCTCCGAAGAGGCGCCGGAATCCTGGGGAAGCCGGGCTGGAACGAAGCGATGGGGGTCGTGGTCGATCGCCCCAGAAGCTCTCCCCACGAAAGCGTCGGATCGATGACCGTTCCGTTCTCGCGCAGGAACTCCGTCGTGCGGCGAAGCTCGAGAGACCCTGGCTCGTCGCGAATCGCAAGGTGGGCGATATGGTCCATCCCCGCCTCCACCGCCTCTTTGAGGGTCATGGATGTGGGCACGTGCCCGGTGACCGTCATGCCCAGTCGATGCGCCTCGCCGGCGATCGCGGCCACGACGTCCGGCGCCAGCTGGTTGTAGAGCTTCACCTGATGGAAGCCCTGGTCGTGGTAGCGGCGCACTACGGCTCCGCCTTCCTCGGGTGTGGTCGCGGCGACGGTCCCGAACGCGTTCGGCCCGCCCCCGTCCACGAGGCCAGCAAGGAGAAGTCGCGGGCCGAGGGCCTCGCCGCCAGCGAGCGCATCGCGCAGTGCGAGGATGAGCTCGCTCTCGTTTCCCATGTCCCGCACGGTGGTGACACCGGCCGCGAGGTACACCGGGCCCCATTCGATCTGGGTCACGTGGGTGTGCATGTCCCAGAGGCCGGGGAGAATCGTCTTCCCGCGCAGGTCGATCGCGGGGATACCGACAGGAATCGAAATCTCGGCTCGTGGACCCGCGGCTTCGATGCGGCCGTCCTGCACGAGCACCGCCGCGTCGGGGACTACGGCGCTGCCCGTGCCGTCGACCAGCGCTGCCCCTACGAGCGCATAGGACCCTGAGGCCCGCGGTTCGATCACCCGGGAGATCCGCCCGAGATCGGAGACGGCCTCCTTCGCGGCAAGTGCCGCGAGCGCGGGAAGAGCGTCGGCGAGATCTTCTCGCACTCCTTCGAAGGTGAGCCCGCCGGCGCGGGTCACCGCCGCGGCGAAGGCGCCGTTCCCGGTGAGCCACAGCGTCTCGCGTCCCCAGACCACCCCCTCGAGTGTGTAGCGGTCGAGACCGACCACCCGCCCTCCGGCACTCACTTCGTCCCGACCGCGATGCAGGATACGGACTTCGTTCAATGGCTCGCCGGGAATCGTGGCGAGGACCTCGGGCCTTCCGTGCGCGTTCCAGTAGCGAACGAGCATCATCTGAACCGAGAACGGCGCGTATCCGTCGACGGTAAAGACCCGTTCCGGAGTCGAGACGCGGTTGGTCTCGCTTCGGACCCGCACCGAAGCGGAACCCTTCTCGAGCGTGACCTCGCTGTCCACGTTCACGAAGCGGTAGCTCTTCCCTTTCGCCTCGAATCGCCGCGGCGTCAGATCCGCCGCCTCCATCCGGAGCGACGCCTGAAGCTGGACCCGTCCGCCGCGGTCCGTGAAGTCGAAGTCGGAGGTCAGGAGGAGATCGTCGCCGTCGCGGGAAAGCGTGTATCGCTCGTAGCCGAGGGGAAGTTGCAGGTAGTAGAGCCGGAGCGTCGCCTGTTCGACGGGCTCGGGAGAAAGGGCCGCCCAGAGAAGATGCGCGAGAATGAGGTTCAATGAAGGATCATCGGTTGGGCGCGACCACCCGCTGTCGCTGCGTTCCGAGCCCTTCGATCGTGGCCTCCAGGACGTCGCCGGGCTTGAGGTACCGAGGCGGCTTTCTCCCCATGCCGACACCGGCCGGAGTTCCCGTGCTGATCACGTCTCCAGGAAGGAGAGTCATGAAGTGGCTGGTGTAGGCGATGAGGTGGGCCACCCCGAATACCATGTTCGCGGTGGATCCGGTCTGCATCGCCTTCCCGTTCACCGAGAGCGCCATCTTCATAGCCTGAACGTTCGGGATCTCGTCCGCGGTCACCAGATAAGGACCGAGGGGGGCAAAGCCGTCGGCGCTCTTGCCCTTCATCCACTGCCCGCCACGCTCCAGCTGGAACGAGCGCTCGGAAAGATCGTTCACCACCAGGAATCCGGCCACGTAGTCGAGCGCGCGCGCCTCCGAGACCAGCTTTGCCCGCGCGCCCATGACGACACCGAGCTCGATCTCCCAGTCCACTTTGCTCGCGCCTCGCGGGATCACCAGATCGTCGTAAGGGCCCGCCATCGCGGAAGAGGCCTTCCCGAACAGAACCGGCTCGAGCGGCGGCTCCATCTTGGCTTCCTTGGCGTGGTCCCGGTAATTGAGCCCGATCGCGACGATCTTGCTCGGACGGGCGATGGGGGAACCGAGCCGCACGGATCCCGGATCGATCTTCGGCTGCGACGAGGCGAAGACCGAGGCCCATCGAGCGAGGCGCCTGAGGCCCCGGGTGCCGAAGAACTTCTCGTCGTAGTCCTCCCCGAAGATCGAAACGTCGACCATCGACCCGTCGCGGAGCAGAAGCCCTGGACGCTCCTTGTCTTTTTCTCCAAAGCGAAACAGCTTCATCGAAATCTATCTCCGAACGTTGTACATCACCTGCGGCAGCAGGATCATAACCCCGATGAGCGCCGCTGCCATAGCGGCGAGGAGCACGCCGGCCGCGGCGACGTCCTTGGCTTTCCCCACGACCGGATGGTGATCGCCTCCGCTCGCCGCGTCGCCCAGGAGCTCGATGGCGGTATTCATCGCCTCCGCGGTCCAGACCAGCGCCGCGGCGCCGACGAGCCAGCACCACTCACCCGGAGTAAGACCGAGCGAGAGCCCAAGGAGGGCCACGGCCGCCGTCACGCCGAGATGGATCCGCGCGTTCGACTGCGTCGCGATCAGCGTGAGCACGCCTCGTGCAGCGTGACGAAAACTCTTTAGCATCGATTTTGAGGGGACTCGGTGCCGATCCACCTGGAAGCGAGCATTCTACACGATGGGGAGGGCCGGAAGGAAAAGCCGACGGGCCTGAAGGCGCAGGAGCGGTTCCCCCCAACCATTCACCCCCGCGCCTGGAACGCATCCGGGTGTCGCACCCGCACGCGATCTGGTTTCGCTGAGGTTTCAGCAGGGTTATTTGACAGCCAGGTGAAGCCGCGGTGAAGTCTCGGATCCCTGGAGTAGACTTCCCCACCATGAGCGAACGATTTCGAGGCTACGAGACCCTGTTCGCCCGCCTCGCCCTGGCGGCGGGCTTTCTCTCCGCGGTGGCGGATCGCTTCGGCCTCTGGGGTCCTCCCGGAGGAGCGGGCGTCGCCTGGGGCGATTTCGCCCCGTTCACGGAGTACGCCGCCAAGATCAACCGCTGGGCGCCCCCCGTGATGATGCCCGCCATCGCCTGGACGGCGACTCTCGCCGAGGTCGCGCTCGCCTTGATGCTGATAGTGGGCTATCGAACGCGATGGGCGGCGTTCGGAAGCGGACTGCTGCTGCTTTCGTTCGCTCTCGGCATGACGGCGGGGACCGGGATCAAGTCCGCATTCGACGCGTCCGTCTTCGCCGCATCCGCCGCCGGGTTCCTTCTATCGACCCAGAAACACTTTCCCATCAGCCTCGACGGCAGGAGCGGCTGAGGCTCATCGAAGCGCGGCGAGCCTTCGAAGCTCCTCGTAGAGCGAGACGCGTTCCGCCCGCAATCGCTCGAGGGTCGACGAGCGCCTCCACCTCGTAATGCGCACGCGAACGGCGTGGAGCGTCTGACGGGCGACCCGCTGGTAATGGAGCGCCACCATCGCGCCCGCGGCGCTCAGGGCGAACGCGAGAGCCCCCGTGAGAACGGGAGCGCCGCGGAATCGCGGATAGAGCTGCGAGAGCCTCGTATCTCCCCAGGCCACGAGGAGTGCGACCGCGAGCCAGAGGAGCGGAAACGCGATGGCCCCGGCGACGAGCATCAGAGACGCCACGTCCTTTCGCGCCGCCGCTCCCCATCGCGCGACGAGCCAGACGAGCCCCGCCGCCGGAAGGTTGACGACGTAGCCGATGAGAAGGATCGGAGGTAGTACGAAATAGACGAGAAGGGCCTGAAGGAACGCGCGCACCGCCATGCGCGGCGAGAGGAGCGGCTTTCCGGCGTAGAGCTCGTGATCCTCGATCCCGAGCGCCCGCAGGTCGGCGCCGTAAGCCTGGATCCGACGGACAATCTCGCGGACCTCCTCGGGATGGGTCCGGGCCCTCTCGTTGTAGCCGGCCCAGAGCCGGGAGAAAGCCAGCACTCTTTCCTTCATGTCGGGCCGCTCGAGGCTCACCCCGGTCCGGTGCGCCCGCTCGGCGCGGAGAAGCTTTCGGGCGCGATGCATCGCGTGGTGAAGGTCCCAGCTCTCGGTGGCGTGGACGACCTCGCGGAGCGCGTTCTCGAGCTCGTCGGTAAGAGCCCGGTATCGAGACCGCCTCTCCTCGTCGCTCGCGCTAGCCGCGGGCGGATCCACGACCGCTCTCGAGAGCTCGAGCGGAGGATGGAAGGACACCAGGGCGCTCGATCCGAAGAGGTGCTTTCGGTCGTAGTGGAGTCCCACGGGCACGATAACCGGAGCCTCGCCTTCCGTCGCCGCTCGCTCCCGCGCGCGATAGTAGAGTCGGGCGGCGCCGGTCCTGAACTCCGTGGGAAAGGGCTCGTCGTGGCTCTGGCCCTCGGGGAACAGGAGCGCGAAGGAGCCCGACGAGACCGAGGCCGCCATCGCCTCGATGCTCCGGTCGTTCGCCTCGCGTATCGAACCTTCGTCGCCCGAAGGAAAGTCGCGACGCCGATAGACGGGAATGGCACCGAAAGCCCGCAACAGAGAGCCGAGGATCGGCCACCGGAAGAGACCGTGGCGGGCGCCAATCACGATGCGGCCGGGAAACGCGCTCAAGATGAGAGCGCCGTCGACGAGCGCGTTCGGATGCCAGGCGACGAAAATGCCTCCTCCGGCTTGCGGCAGGTTAGAGAGCCCGGTGACCTCCACCCGTCGAAAGAACGCGCGCAGAAGCAAGCGAAGGCATCCCGTGCCGAAACCATAGATCGCGGCGCTCTTGTCCACGCTGGCGCGGAATCATGTCCGCTCTTCGTGAATCGGGCAAGTGGTGATATAAAGGGCGGCCTTTTTGGAAACCCCATCGAGAATGTCACCGACCCGACCCGCGCGAAAGCGCTCCCCCATCGAGCATCCTCTTCTATCCGCTCTGAATCCCGCGCAGCGCGAGGCGGTCGAGACTCTCGACGGTCCGCTTCTGGTTCTGGCCGGGGCCGGCACCGGCAAGACCCGCGTCATCACCACCCGGATCGCGTACCTGATGGAAAGCGGTGTCGCGCCGTCCAATATCCTCGCGGTCACTTTCACCAACAAGGCCGCGGGGGAGATGAAGGAGCGGGTCAAGGCGCTCGCGGGAGAGCGGGCTTGCGGGCTCACCATCGGCACCTTTCACGCTTTCTGCGTCCGCCTCCTCAGGGCGCATGGAGCGGCCCTGGGCCTCTCGCGGTCCTTCACCATCTGCGACAGCTCGGACCAGTTGAGCGCCGTGAAATCCGTGATGCGCGAGCTCCGGCTCCACGAGACCACGATGCATCCCTCCGCGGTCCTGGCGCGCATCTCGCTCGCGAAGAACCGCATGGAGACTCCAACGTCCTTCCTGGAGACGGCGGCGAGCTCCCACGACCAGCTCGTGGCCGCGGTCTGGGAGCGCTACCGGGAGCATCTGACGCGCTCCCGGACCCTCGATTTCGACGACCTCCTTCTAGAGACCGTTCGCCTCCTGAAGGAGCACTCGGACGTCCGCGATTTCTGCCGCAAGCAGTACCGGTACATCCTCGTCGACGAGTACCAGGACACGAACCACCCGCAGTACGAGATCGTCCGGGAGATCGCGGCCGGCCACCGGAACGTCTGCGTGGTCGGAGACGACGACCAGTCGATCTACGGGTTTCGCGGCGCCGACATCCAGAAGATCCTCGGCTTTCACCGCGATTTCAAGGGAGCCAAGGTCGTCCGCCTCGAGACGAACTACCGCTCCACCCGCCCGATTCTCGAGGCGGCGAACGCCGTCATCCGCCACAACTCCGCCCGCCACGAGAAATCCCTGGTCTCGGCCGTGGGCGAGGGAGCGCCGGTTCGGCTCACGCGCCTCGCGGACGAGATGATCGAGGCCCAGTTCGTGGTCGAGGAGATTCTGAAGCTGGTGCGGCGAGGCGAGGGCCGCCTTTCGGACGTAGCCGTTCTCTTTCGCACCCAGGTGCAGCCGCGGCCCTTCGAGGCGGAGCTTCGTGCCCGAGGGATTCCCTACGTTCTCGTGGGCGGAATGTCCTTCTTCGACCGCAAGGAAGTGCGCGACGTCGTCGCCTTCCTCAAGGTCGCGTCGAACCCCGACGACGAGCAGGCCTTTCTCCGGGTGGTCAATACTCCCCCACGGGGCATCGGGAAGACGACGCTGGACCGGGTCCTGGCGTTCGCGACGACCGAAGGAATCTCCGCGTCGCGGGCATTCGCGCGCGCCGAAGAGATCGAGGGCGTGAGCGAGGACGCGGTCGAGGCCTACGAGGATTTCCGGGCACGCCTCGCGCGCGCCGGGGTCGAGAACGCGACCCATGATCTCGTGGCCCGGCTCGGAACCCTGCTCGAAGCCGTCGACTACAAGAGCGAGGTCCGGCGCCTCTACTCCGACCCCATGACCCGCGAAGCCCGCTGGGCGGCGGTCGAGGAGATGCTGAACTTCGCCGAGAACTACACGCGCCGTTCAACGAGCCCGACTCTGACCGGATTCCTCGAGGAGCTCGCGCTCACGAGCGGCGACGAGCCGTCGGAAAGGGAGTCGCCGGGAGAAGCGGTCACGCTCATGACGCTCCACGCCGCCAAGGGGCTCGAGTTCCCCCACGTGTTTCTCGTCGGCATGGAGGAAGGCCTTCTCCCGCACGCCCGGGCCGTGGCGGACGGAGGCTGCGAGGAGGAGCGGCGCCTCGAGCCGAAGGCGGCCGCGATCCTCGCGCGGCTCGCGCGGGAGCCGGGGCGCGTGGTGGCGAGGGACGAGCTGCTGGCGGCCGGCTGGCCGGGGCGCTACGTGGGCGAGGAAGTGC
>DAISKN010000059.1:10550-16390 GCA_036820975.1 Acidobacteriota bacterium
GGAATCACCCGGGCGATGAGGATGCTCACCCTGAGCTTCGTCTCCGAGCGCGCCAGGTACGGGAAACGCGCCGCCGCCATGCCGTCGCGCTTCGTATTCGAGATGCGCGGAAAGACGCCGCCCGACGACTGGGTTCCGGTCGAGACGACGCTCGCCGAAGGAAGCGACGAAGAGCCTAAGAAGCGAGATACGGAATCGTCTGCGGTCCCCGGGGGAGGACGCAAAGCCGCGCGCCGGGGCCGGCGCCCTCGAGCGAGCGGCCGGTCTCCGCGGAAACGTCCTCGATAGGCTCGAAGTGAGCCGCGCGCAGCTCCTCGGGGGAGAGATAGCTCGTCTTGACCAGCACCCTCGCCCGCCGCTGGATCTGAGATTGAACCTGGACCTGCCATTGATCGGGCTCCGCGAATCCCGGCTCGTGGACCATCGCGAGAAGCTCCGGCGCCGAAGCTCTCCTCTTGAGGAGCTCCGCGTAGGCGCCGTGGCTCGGTAGCCCGTCGCGGCACTCCGCGGCGCACACGATGACCCCGCCCTCTTTGACGATCTGGGCAGCCGCCGACATCCCCTTTACCGACTGGTAGAGGTTCTGATCAAGAGGAAATCCCGAGTTGGTGGTGAGGACGACGTCGAACGGAGCGTCGACCCCCCGCATCGCCTCCCGCTTCGACTGGGCGCAGGCCCGCCCGTGCTCCTCGAAGAGCTCACCGGCGAAGGCGGCGGTGATTTGCTTCTCACCGTTCAGCGTGACGTCGAACGCGAAATGCACGCCCGTCGTCCGCGCGATCTCCCGCACGTCGTCGTGGATGGGATTTCCCTCGGTGACGCCCCAGATCGCCTTCGGGTGGCCGATGTGCGCCGCGTCGTGGAGCACCATCGTCGTCGGAAGCCCGGCGAGTCCGGGCGCGACCATCTTGGGCCCGCCGCTGAAACCCGCGAAGAAGTGAGGCTCGACGAAGCCGGTGGTGATCCGGAAATCCGCCTCCAGCCATTTCCGGTTGAGCCAGATCGGAACGCCCTTCGACGTTTCTCCCGCATACGAGAGAGTCGGTCGGTTCCGGGCATCGTGATTTACGACGCGATAGATCGACACGATCTCGGAGCCGAGCATGCGCGAAAGCTCCTCCGGGGTGTTGGCGCGGTGGGTGCCAGTGGCGACGAGGATGACGACGTCCTTCGGGCGGACCCGCGGCATCGCCTCGAAGATAGCTTTCAGCATCAGCTCCCGCGGCTGAGCCCGGGTCCCGTCGCAGACCGAGATGGCGACCCGGCTCCCCTCGTTAACGAGCTCCGCGAGCCTCGGCGAGCCGATGGGCTCGTTGAGAGCCCGCCGAAGCTCCGCCATCGGATCGGCGACTCCCGGCGGGTAGGCGGGCTCGATGACGGTCGTGCGCTCGTCGGGAAGCTCGACCTCGAGGCCATCGGTTCCGTAGTCGAGACGGACTCTCATGGCGATTTCGATATCCTAGCCAATTCGTCAGGAGAAAGCGCTGAGAATTCAGCCGTAAAAAGGGGGATATGGGGATAGGGAGACAAGGGGGATAGAGACCTACTTCTTTCTTCTTTTCCCCATATCTCCAATATCCCCCTATCCCCCTTTCTTACACTCTTAGAGATCCACCATGGTGCCCAGGTCTTTCCTCTTCGCTTCTTCGAGGATGCGGGCGCCGACGGAAACATCCTGAACGGCGTTCCCGACGGACTTGAAGAGCGTCACCTGATCGGCGCTCGAACGGCCCGGCTTCGTACCCGCGACGATCTCGCCGATCTCCGCGTGGACGCTCGACTCGGTGATGAGCCCGCGCTTTTTCGCGATGATGAGATCCCCGGCTTCGGCCCAGACGGCCTCTCTCGAATCCACGACCAGGAGCGCCCGGGCCACGGTTTCCGCGGGAAGCTCCTGCATCTGCGGCGTGAAGGAGCCGATGGCGTTGATATGCGTTCCCGGTCTCACGTCGGAGTCGAGAAAGACCGGAGTGGTCGAGGTGGTGGCGGTGCAGACGACATCCGCCTGGGAGATCGCTTCTTTCGCCGTCGACGCGACGTCGATTCGGTGCGGGACCGGCGAGCCCGCATCCGCCATCTCGGCCCGGAATTTCTCCGCCGCTCCCCGGCGGGTGTCGAAGACGAGAACCCGCTCGATGGAGCGCACCGTGCAGACCGCCTGGAGCTGCGTTCGCCCCTGGACTCCGGTTCCGAGGACCGCCACCGTGCCCGCGTCGCCGCGCGCCAGCAGATCGGTCGCCGCTCCCGAGGCCGCGCCGGTGCGGAGCGCGGTCAAGTACGTGCCGTCGATGATTGCGGTCGGAAGGCCGGTCTCCGGGTCCACCAGAGTGACCATGGCATTGATGATCGGAAGTCCTTGCTCGATGTTCCCCGAGAATACCGAGACCATTTTCATCCCCAGCTCGTCCGTATCCTCGAGATACGCCGGCATGAACAGAGTGACGCCGTCGTGCAGAGGAATGCCCAGCTGGGTTCGGATGGGAACGCGGGCGCGGCCGCGGGAGAGCTGGGCGAAGGCCGACTTGACGGTCTCGATCGCCTGGGCCATGCTGACCGCGCTCTTGACTTCTTCTCTCGAGATGATCCGCAGCTTCATGGCCGGGAATCGTAAGGCGGCACGGCGCATCAAGCAAGCCCTTCGAGTTTTGTGATAGAAAAAGCACCTTCGAAGTCATGTTGACGAGACTGTCCGGCGTCTACACCGTTCTCCCCACGCCCTTCGACGAGAACGGCGCCGTCGATCGAGAGAGTCTGAAGAGAGTCATCGAGCTGTTCCTCGCGGACGGAGTCTCCGGCTTTACCGCTCTCGGGGTCACGAGCGAGGCGGCGCGGCTCTCGGACGCCGAGCGGGAGCTCGTGCTCGAGACCACGATGGCGAGCGTCGACGGCCGCGTTCCCGTCATCGTCGGGGCCACGGGCGGAGGCCTCGACACCTGCCTCGGCTACTGCGCCGCCGCCAGGGACGCGGGCGCCGCGGGCGTCATGGTGAGCCCTCCCCGGATGCCCAAATTGAATTCGGCGTACGTCCAGCGACACTTCGCGGCGATCGCCGAAAAGTTCGACTTCGCCATCGTGATCCAGGACTATCCGCCGATCTCCGGCTATCATCTGGAGGCCGCGCTCCTCGTCGAGCTCTGCCGCGAGATCCCTTCGGCACGGACCATCAAGCTCGAGGACGCTCCCACTCCCTACAAGACCGCGCGCATCCGCGATCTCCAGAAGGGGTTCGGAATCGACGTCGACATCGACATCTTCGGGGGGCTCGGGGGCGCCTACCTCATCGAAGAGCTGATCTGCGGCGCCAACGGCGCGATGACCGGCTTCGCCTACCCCAAGCTTCTGGTGGAAGTGGTCTCCAGGTGGAATTCCGGCAGGAAGGACGAAGCCGCCGATTTCTTCTATCGCCACGCTTCGCTGATGCGGTTCGAGTTCCAGGAAGGCATCGGCATGGCGATCCGCAAGGAGATGCTCCGGCGCAGAGGGGCTTTGAAACACGCGGCGATCCGCCCCCCGGGAGCGGTTCTGGACCGCTCGACGATGGACACGCTCGATCGCATCCTGAAATGGTTCGAGCTCGACTGATTGGGAGATAAGCATCCATGGGCGCGCTCGACAGCGTGATTTCGGCAACGCTTCCCCTCGTTCCCAAGGCGCTGGTGAGCGTTTTCGCCAAGCCCTACGTGGCGGGAGAGACCCTGGAAGACCAGCTCCGGGTCATTCAAGAGCTGAACACTCAAGGCTTCATGGTGGCGAGCGGGATCCTCGGCGAGTTCGTCACCCGCCGGGAGGAATCGGAGCAGGCGGTCCGCGAGTACCAGCAGTGCCTCGACGAGATCGCCGCCCGGAAGCTCGACAGCAACATCCACACCAAGCCCACCCACCTGGGTCTCAAGCTCGACAAGGATTTCTGCTACCAGAACATGCGGAGGATCCTGGAGCACGCCAGGGGCTACGGGAATTTCATGCGCATGGACATGGAGGACTCTCCCTGCATCGACGACACCCTCGAGCTCTACTATCGCCTCCGTGAGGACTTCGACAACACCGGCGTCGTCATCCAGGCGCGGGTGCGCAGGAGCCTCGCGGACGTGCGGAAGCTCGCAGCGATGAAGGCGAACGTGCGCCTCTGCAAGGGCGTCTACATCGAGCCGCGCGAGATCGCCTACACCGACTTCCGGATCATCCAGGAGAACTACGTCATGCTCCTGGAGGAGCTCCTGAGCGCGGGATGTTACGTGGGAATCGCGACCCACGACGAGCTCCTCGTCTGGGAGGCCTGCCGGATCATCGACCGGCTCGGGTTGAAGCCGCATCAGTACGAGTTCCAGATGCTTCACGGAGTCCAGCCCCAGCTGCGCCGCATCGTCCTCGCGCAAGGTCATCGGCTACGGGTCGCGGTGCCTTTCGGACCGAACTGGTATCCCTACTCGATACGGAGGCTTCGCAAGAACCCGGCGATCGCCGGCTACGTCTTCAAGGCGATCTTCAAAGGATCGGCCAGTTGAACCAGAGGCGGCGCTTCCTGCGGTACCTCGCGGGAAGCCCGCTTCTCGCGCTTCCCCAGGCCGGACCGATCTCGGACCCCGCGGAGGCTCTCAACGTCTTCGATTTCCACGACGTCGCGAAAGCGGTGCTTCCCAAGGCGCATTACGGATACATGGCGACGGGCGTCGACGACGACCGCACGCTCCACGCGAACAGCGAGGCGTTCCAGCGGTATCAGCTCCGCATGCGGCGGCTCGTCGACGTGAGGAAGGTGGATACGTCGGTCGAGCTCCTCGGATCGCGGTGGGAGACCCCGATCTTCCTCTGCCCCGTGGGGAGCCAGAGAGCGTTCCACGCCGACGGCGAGATCGCGGTCGCGAGGGCCGCCCGCGCCAAAGGGCACCTCCAGGTGCTCTCTACCAACACCACGTCTTCGGTCGAAGAGGTGTCGGAAGCCCGGGGCGCACCGGTCTGGTACCAGCTCTACCCGACGGAGGACTGGACCATCACCCGCGCGCTCCTGAAGCGCGCCGAGGCCTCTGGGTGCCCCGTGGTCGCTCTGACCGTCGATCTCTACGGCGGGAGCAATCGCGAAACCCTCGAGCGTTTCCGGAAGCTCGACGACCGTGACTGCGATGTGTGCCACGAGCCCGACGGCGGCTTTCAAGGCTACATCCGGAACAAACCGATGTTCCAGGGACTCGACATCTCCTTGGCTTCGAGCAACTCCCCCGCGGACCTCACGTGGGACTTCGTGGACCGGCTGAAAGACACGACGTCGATGAAGCTCTTCGTGAAAGGAATCGTCACCGGAGAGGACGCCGCGCTCGCGGTCGAGCACGGAGTCGAAGGACTCGTCATCTCGAATCATGGAGGCAGGGCCGAGGAGAGCGGACGCGCGACAATCGAGTGCCTCCCCGAGGTCGCGAGCGCCGTCTCCGGGCGAATCCCCGTCCTCATCGACGGCGGCTTCCGGAGGGGAACCGACGTCTTCAAGGCGCTCGCTCTCGGCGCCGACGCCGTCGGAATCGGCCGTCCCTATCTCTGGGGTCTCGCTGCCTTCGGGCAGCCGGGCGTCGAGGCGGTGCTCACGATCCTGAGGCGCGAGCTCGAGATGGTCATGCGCCAGGCGGGAACGACGACGGTCGGACAGATCGGCCGGGATCAGATCGTCGACGTTCGCGGATAAGAGTCCTACCAGCCGATGGCGTAGCCGTCGCGGCGCGGATCGGCGCCTCCCATCAATACCCGGGTCCTGGGGTTGATGGCAATCCCCTGCGCTCCTCCGAACGTCGGCGAAAAATCGCCCAGGAGCTCGACCTCGTGGCCCATGCGTTTCAAAGCTTCCACCGTCG
>DAISKN010000060.1:0-6248 GCA_036820975.1 Acidobacteriota bacterium
CGGAGGCGGGGGCCACCTCGACTGCGGCCGGCGCAGGCGACAGTCTCTCGAGAGCGGCGAGAGCCGAAACCAGCGCCGCGCCGGTGGGGTAGCGTTTCTCGCGATCCTTCTCGAGAGCGTGATGCAGGATTGGCTTCAGACCGTTGGGAAGGCCGAGGCTCCTCCAGTTCAGCGGAAACACGGGCTCGTCGTTGATGATGCTGAGGAGCACTCCCGTCAGGCTCGGGCTTTGAAACGGCTTCTCGCCGGTGACGCACTCGAAGAGAATGCAGCCGAGGGAGAAGAGATCGGAGCGGGCATCGACATCTTCGCCCTTCGCCTGCTCCGGCGACATGTAGTCGGGCGTACCGAGGACGCCGCCGGCCATCGTCAGGTTCGTGGAGAGCTCCGACTTCGCGATGCCGAAGTCGGTGACCCAGATCCAGAGCGATGGCGAGACCAGGATGTTGACCGGCTTCACGTCGCGGTGGACCACGTTTCGCGAATGCGCGTAGTCGAGGGCGCCCGCGAGCTGGGTGAGCACGTGGAGCGCGTCCGGCATCGGGAGCCTTTTCCGCTCTGTTATGAACGACTCCAGCGACTGCCCCTCGATGAACTCCATGATGATGAAGCCCCGGTCGGAGGTCGCAACGATGTCGTAGATAGTCACGATGTTCGGATGCTGGAGGCGGGCCGCGATCCGGGCCTCGCGCACGAACCGCTCCCGGAGCTCGTCCGGGCCGTGGTCCGCGAAGGGGGTGTCGAGGTTGATGCACTTCACCGCGACCGGGCGGTCCAGGATGGTATCGAGCGCCTTGTAGACTCCGCCGAGAGCGCCCGTCGAGAGACGCTCGACGATGTGGTACCGCCCCCCGGGTATCTGGGGAAGGGGGTTCCCTGCCTGGTCCATGAGGCCTCGATTGGCAAGAACCGTGCCGGGGCGCCGATGCGAGAGTCATCCCCGAAAGACAGACCAGTCAATGAATTGGAGAGCTCGATGCGAGTAGCGCCGACGGCACACCGTGGGAAAAAACGAAGGGCGCGTAGGGAGAGCCCCACGCGCCGGATCCTGGCCCAAGTAAGGAGGAGGTGGGGATAGGAGGAGATGGGGAGAGAATCAAACCGTCCTTCGTCTTATCCCGTCATCCCCTGCTGTCCCTCTATCCCCTTTTTTTCTTACACCAGCGTTTTCGTCTAGTTGCCGATCTCGTCGTCGATGATCGCCCGGAAGGCGTCGAATGGCTGTGCGCCGGAGAGGAACCGCCCGTTGATGAAGAACGCGGGCGTTCCGGTCACACCGAGGGAGCCGCCGTGCTCATAGTCCTTCTCGACCGTCTCGCGGTGCTTCCGGGAATCGAAGCACTGGCCGAAGGCGCCCGTGTCGAGCTGAAGCTCCGAGGCGATCTGCCGGTAGGTCGCTGCGGAGAGAGCGCCCTGATTCTCGAAGATCCGATCGTGATACTCCCAGAACTTCCCCTGATCGTGGGCGCACAGGGCCGCTTCGGCCGCGGGCTGGGCTTCGGGATGGTTGGGAAGCGGGAAATCGCGATAGACGAGCCGGACTTTGTCCCCGTAGGTCTGCTCTATCTGCTGTAGGGTCGGACCGACCCTGGCGCAGAACGGTCACTGGAAATCGGAGTACTCGACGATGGTGACGGGCGCCGTCTCCGCCCCCTTCACCCGCTCACCTGCCGCGACGACGATGGGAACCCGCGGCGGCTCGAGAGCGACGTCCACCCCGGCCTTCTCCCGGAGACCGGTAAGATAGCCTTCACGAGCGGCGAGCTCGTTGCGCGCCGCCAGGTACTGACGGATCTGACCCGAGAGCTGTTCGAGCGTCTGACCGGCGGGTATCCGCGCGCGATTCTGATTGAAGAAGTCCTCGACGTCCTTGGCGGTCACCTCTGGAATCTTGGCGCGGATCTCCCGCGTCTCGAGCTCTTCGCGGCTGATTCCGAGCTTCGCCGCTTCCCCGTCGAGAAGGGCCTCCGAAAGGATCTCCTCGATCGCCTGGCGGCGGGCGTCGTAGAGCTGCTGGAAAACCGCCATGTTGGACTTGAGCGCCCGATCGTCCACCTCGGCGAGAGTAATCTCACGTTCGCCGACCCGGGCCACGACGCTCGAGTCGGAGGCGCCTCGTTCCTCGGAGGCCTTCGCGGACGGGTTCGACTGAGAAGCCGGGGCCTTGTCACAGGAAGCGCTCAGAAAGAGAGCGCCGGCGACCGAAAGCACGCGCCCGCGACCGCGGAAGTAATGCATCAATCTCATCTCCTCTCGGATCCCTGGAGATTAGCACACTTGCCGTACAATGACGCCATGCGCCCCGTGCTGGGACTGGCGTTTCTGGCCGCCGCCGCGTCCGCGGTCCCCGAGGAGAAACCCAGACTCGTCCTGGACGCCCCTCGAGTGCAGATGCTTCGGCCGGGCCTCGCGGCGAAGGGCTACGGCAAGCGAGTCGACGTCACCGCACGGCTCGAGGGAGACACCGAGGACCCCGAGTCCTATTACTGCCTCGACGAGATCTGGGACTGGGGTGACGGTACGGAATCGGTCCGCGAGAACGACTGCGACCCGTACGACGGGGGCAAAGAGATCCTCCGAGACTTCACGGATACCCATCACTACCGGCCCGGCGAGTACGCGATCACCCTCCGGCTCGTCCGCGGGGACAGGACCGTAGTCAAGGGCGTAATCGACGTCCGGATTCATTGATGTGCGCGTCTCCATCGTAAACCTTTCCCCCAGGGACCCCGTCCTATCAGGCGGAGGTACATGGGTTCGCCCGGCGCCGTGATCGAGACGAAACCGGAGGGAGGGAGTCTTTTCGCCCCACCCCCGTCCCTCGAGCGCGACGCCAAGCGGCGCGAGGACGACGAGCTGGTCGCGCGAACCCGGAGAGGAGACATGGAAGCATTCGAGGCGCTCTATCGGCGACACAGCCCGGCGGTCTTCGGGCTCGCGCTCCGGATGCTGCAGAATCGCGCCGACGCGGAAGACATCCTTCAGGAGATCTTCATCCAGGCGCACGATCGGCTCCCGAGCTTCGAAGGGCGCTCCGCGTTCGGCACCTGGCTCTACCGCCTGTCGGTCAATCGCTGCCTCGACCATCTGCGGAGCCGCGGAGCGAAGGAGCAGAGCCGGACCGAGCCTCTGACCCCGGAGCTTCCCGGACGGGTCACCACCGCCGGAACGCGCGGACTCGAGCTCGAGCGCGCCATCGGCGAGCTCCCCCCGTCGAGCCGCGCCGCGTTCCTCCTCCACCACGTCGCGGGATTCGATCACAAGGAAGTGGGCGAGATGATGGGGATCGCGGTCGGGACCTCGAAATCCCTGGTGCACCGGGCGCGGACCCGTCTCAAGGAAATTCTGACGCGATGACCGACGAACATCCGGATATCGAACGGCTCAACGACTACCTGGACGGAGATCTCGCTCCCCGGGAGCATCGCGAGATCGAGTCCCACCTGCGCCAGTGCGGGGATTGCCGCCGATCTCTCGACGAGCTCTCCGCCATCGTGCGCGCGGCGAGCGAGCTTCCGCCGGTTGCGCCGCCGGAGCGGATCTGGGAGTCGGTCGCGGCATCGCTGATCGAGCGGAAGTCCTTCGCTCGGACGAGCGGTTCCTGGTGGCGCTCGGCCCTCTATCCCGCTCTCGCCGCCGCCGCCGCGATTCTCCTCGGCGTTTCCCTGTGGCTCGCGATGCGCGGCGAGGAGAGGCCGACCCCCACGGACCAGGCGGCACTCGCCGAAATGGTCACCAAAGAGCTCGAGGCGGCGGAGACCCACTACGACAAGGCCATCGTCGGACTCGAGCAGATCATCGCGCAGAACGAAGGTGTGCTCCCCGCGGAGCTCGCGTCGGTCCTGAACCAGAACCTGGACCTCATCGAGAACGCGATCGGAGAGAGCCGAGCGGCGATCGCGACCGAGCCCCAGAGCACCGCCGCCCAGGAGAGCCTGCTCCAGGCCCTCCGGAGCAAGGTGACGCTTCTCCAGAACACGATTCTCCTCATCAACGAAGTGCGAAAAGGCCAGGGCGAGAACGCCCTCGACCTCATCGACGAGATGAGGAAGACGACCGACCCTTCCAATCCCATATGACGCGAGTGAACATGAAGAACACGATATTCACGACGATCCTGGCCTCGCTCCTGGTCGCTTCCGGCGCTTCGGCGCAGCAGGAAGAACGGTTCAACCGGACTCTCGACGTCGGTCCCGACGCCGCGCTTTCGATCGGCAACATCGCCGGCGACATCCACGTCGAGGGCGGAACCGGCGCTTCGATCGTCATCGACGCCGTGAAGCGCGTCGACGACGGGGACGAAGAGCTCTTGAAGAGCGTGGACATCGAAGTCTCCCAGCTCGGAAACCGCGTGCGGATTTCGACGGAGCACACCGGAACGGGCCGACGCCACAAGAACGGCGACGGGAACGTTTCCGTGAGCTACCACGTGACCGTGCCCAAAGGAACCGAGGTCGAGATCCAATCGGTCTCGGGGAGCGTCGTCCTCGCCGGCGTTGAAGGGGCGGCGAACGCGCAGTCGGTGAGCGGCGACGTTCGGGTCGCGGACGTCGCCGAGCTGGTGCAGGCCAAATCCGTCTCGGGAGACGTGGAAGTCCGCCGCGCGCGATCCAGTCGACACGCCGACATCGAGAGCGTGAGCGGCGAAGTGCGGGTCGAGGACATCGAGGCCGGCGAGCTCACGGTTTCTTCCGTGAGCGGCGACGTGCTGCTCCTCGGAGTCTCCTCGAAAAGGGCCTCGCTCGAGAGCGTGAGCGGCGATCTCGAGTACACCGGCTCCATCGCCGCCTCCGGCCGCTACGAATTTCAGAGCCACTCCGGCGACGTGGTCCTGACCCTCGGAGACGAGGTGGGGTTCGAGCTCGAGTTCTCGACCTTCAGCGGAGAGATCGAGTCCGACTTCACCCTCAAGTCCACTTCCAGGGAGCACAAAGGCAAACGACTGAGCGCGGTCGTGGGCGACGGAAGCGCCTTCATCGAGGCGAGCACGTTCAGCGGCGACGTCCAGCTCAAGCGCCGCTGACGGAGCGCGCAGGTGGCCGCGCTCGAGATCCGAGAAGTCGCACCCGGCATCTGGTCGGTCCGGCTTGGCCCGCGATGGCACGCGGCCTACATCGTAAAGACCTCTCCCGGCGCCGTTCTCGTCGACACCGGCCCCGAAGCGTCGGGGGCCACCGTGATGCAGGGATTCCAGAAGGCCCGAGTGGGTCTGCGATCCGTCCGCGCCATCCTGCTGACCTCCGGCGACCCGGCGGCGGCGGCGGCGGCTTCGACCCTCCGCGAGCGCTGCGGCACCCGGGTTCTCTGCTCGCGGGAGCAGGCGGCTCGGCTTCTGCCTTTCGAGGTCGACGGCCGCCTCGAGATCGGCGACGTGGTGGAAGAGCGTTTCGAGGTAATCGAGCCGCCGGGGAAGGATGGAACCGGCCGCCTCGCTTTCCGCTTCCGGCCTTCGGGGGCTCTCTTCGTCGGCGACGGAGTCGAGCTCAGCGAGGGCCGAACGCGTTGATCGAATCGATGAGCTGCCGCAGACGTCCGAAGTCGCGCCGGTTGAAGTCGAGCTCGATGCCGGCGAGCCGGGAGAGCGGCGTTCCGTGCTCCTCCGGAAGAGGATGGGCCCGTTCGACGGTGCCCGAGCGCAGGATATCGCGGAACCTCGTGCTGAGATCCCCGAGCTCGGAATCGTCGAGCGCCCGCTCGAGCCGAATCAGGAGCTTCGGTCCGACGTACCGCGACGAGTGGTAGACGCGGTAGAAGCGGAGGACCTCGTCCGTCGCCTCCTTCGCGGAATCGACGACGCGGTAGAGCGAGAGGTCCTGGTCGGAAATCAGATTGGATGCGAGCAGGCGCTCCTGGATGAAGCGGGACAACCCGTGGAAGTAGCCGGTCTCGGGGTTCTCCACCATTACCACCGGCACCGGAGTCTGCTTTCCCGTCTGCAGAAGCGTCAGCACCTCGAAGCTCTCGTCGAGCGTCCCGAAGCCGCCGGGAAAGAGGGTAACCGCGTGCGACTCCTTCAACAGGAAGAGCTTCCGGGTGAAGAAGTAGCGGAACGTCATCAGCTTTCCGTCTCCGCGGATGATCTCGTTCGCCTCCTGCTCGAACGGAAGCTTGATGTTGACGCCGACGCTCTGGTTGCGCCCGGCCCCGATATGGGCCGCCCCCATGATCCCGCTCCCGGCCCCGGTGATGACCATCCAGCCGGCCTCCGCCATGCGCCTTCCGAACTCCACCGCCCGGTCGTGGTCGGA
>DAISKN010000060.1:6258-14649 GCA_036820975.1 Acidobacteriota bacterium
CGCCAGGAGGTTGGTCTGTCGGGCGATGCCGTCGATGAACGCCGCCACATCGCCGATCGCGTCCGCGGTCTGCGACAGTCCATCGATCATGACGGTCGCGTCTTTGGCCCGCCGCGAGGCTTGATCGACCGCGGTTCTCGCCGAACCGAAGACCGTCACTTTCCGCACGTGCCGGAACGGCGTGAAGATGCGGAACGCGTGGCGCATTTCCTTGAGGGCCGCGCTCGCGATCTTGAGATCGAGCCGGGTGGCGCCGTCGAGCCCGAGCTTGAGCGCCGTTATCGCAATCTCCCTGACGTAGTCCTGTTCCGCGTCGGGGCAGCAGCTCCGGACGAGATCCGTGACGCGCTCGTCGAGCTCGGCGCTCCCGGTGGAGTAGCCGGGATTCCTTCGGCGCGCGGGTTTCATGGTCGGTTCATCTACTGGGGCTCGTTGTGCTATGATAGCCGTTTCGCGGGCGACCTTCGAATCGCCCCAGGAGGATTTACTTGGCCCATAGTGCTTCCGCCATCAAGCGGGTACGGCAGAACGTCGAGCGCCGCACCCGCAATCGATCGAACCGATCCCGCCTTCGAAGCCAGATCAAGAAGCTTCGTCAAGCCCTCGACACTTCGAATCTCGCCGAAGCGAAGAAGCTGCTTCCGGAGACGGCGTCGCTGGTCGACGTGATGGTCAAGAAGGGCATCATCCACGAGAACGCCGGAAACCGCTACAAGTCGCGGCTCGCCCGGCGCGTGGCCGCCGGTTAGTTCAAGGCTGGCGCTTCGATCCCCGCGCCAGCTCCAGCACCAGCCCCTCCATCACCACCCGATGGGGCAGCCGGCTCGATTTCAGGAGCCGGTCCGTATCCGCCAGCGCGTCGACGGCGCGCTTCAAGAACTCCGGGCTGAGCCGTCGCGCGCTCTCCCCTAGAGCCTTCGCCGCCGACGGCGGCGCCCCCAGAAGCCCGGCGAGACTCGAGTCTTTCCGTCCCGAGGCCTGAGCGTCCTTCGCGATTCGCAGCTGGCCCACGAGGCGGTCCAGGAGGGCCAGGATCCGCAGTGGCGCCTCGCCTTCCTCCAGGAGCCGCCCGAGCTGCCGCAGAGCGCTCCCCGCGTCGCCAGAGGCGACGGCGTCCGTGAACTTGAATACGCTCTGGGCCCGGCCCCTCCCCAGCACTTCCGCGATCGTCTCGAGGTCCAGACGGTCGCCTGACGCGTAGAGCGAGAGCTTCTCGAGCTCGTTCGAAAGCCGCCGCAGGTCCGATCCCACCTCGGTCACCAGGTATCGGAGCTCCTCGCGCCCCAGCTTCAGACCCCGCGCCCTCCCCTCTTCGGCAACCCAGTCCTGAAGCTCCCACGGGTCCGGGGCATCGCAGGCGACGACGACGGCATTCTTCTCCAGTTCCTTCCAGCCTTTTCGGCGTCCGTCGGGCTTCTTGTCGAGGTCGAGCACGAGGACCGTCGACGGATTCGGGTTCTCGACGTAGGCCTGGAGCGACGCCTCCGTCTCGACGAGCCGGCTCGCCCGCTTCACGAGAATGAGTCGACGGCCGCCGAGAAGCGGCATCATGTTCGCCGACATCACGATCCGGGCCGCTTCCCCGCCCTCTCCGTCGAAGCGCTCGAAGTTGAAGGGGCTGGGGGCGTCGCCCAGGACGGCGGCCTGGAGCTTGTTCGCCGCGAGCTCCCGCAGCAGGTCCTGGTCTCCGAGAAGCAGATACACGGGCTCGACCTTCTCGTCGAGGCGGCTCTCGAGCTCGGAGTAGGAGAACTTCAAAACGCCTCGAGGATGCTGCTCACCAGCGCTTTCGCGAACTCCTCCGCCAGCCGCTGGAGCGTCAGACCCTCCTGGTCGAAGAACTCTTCCGGGTCCTCTCCGACCTCGTAGTCGTCGCGGAACTGGAAGTTGTTGTTCGACCAGATGACGGAGTCCTTGACCAGGTCCTTGAACTGCACCTGGGCGCGGACGATGACGGTGTAGGTCGAGGCTTGACTCGACTCCGGGTCGTCGACCGAACCTCCTTCGAGCACCGTAGGGGTAGTGACGAACGACACCACGGTGCCCTCGAGAACGGCGTCCGCTCCGGCTTCCTCGGCCTGGATCTTGTAGCGGCCCCGGGCGGTGAACTCCTCGACCACCTTTCGGGTGAACACTTCCTCGATCGACACCCGATCGCTCCGGTTGGCGAACGTGGGAATGGAAATCGTGGCGATGTAATCGGGAAGGAAGTTCCCCTTCCCCGCGAGGCTGTACCCGCAGCCGGGTAGAGCGAAAAGGGCCGCGAGCAAGACGGGCCCCGCGAAGCGCCTCATCCGGACACCACCACGTTCACCAGCCTCTTCGGCACCACCACGACCCGCACGATCTCCTTGCCTTCCAGGAAACGCTTCACGTTCTCGTCCTCGAGCGCGCGTTTCTTGATTGTCTCGTCGTCCTCGTCGGCGCCGATGGAAAGCCGGCCTCGGAGCTTACCGTTCACCTGCACCACCAGCGTCAGCCGGTCCTCGGCGGCGATGGCGGCATCATGCGCGGGCCAGCTGCGCGTCGAGAGCGGCTTGTCGTGGCCGAGCTCCTCCCAGAGCTCCTCGGCGAGATGCGGAGCGAACGGGCTGAGGAGGAGGAGAAGCGCCTCCGTGGCCTCACGGACCGCCTTCCAGCTCTCGGAGCGGTGAGGGCGCGGTTCGATCGCCTTGTAGAGCTCGTTGACCAGCTCCATGATGGAGGCGATCGCGGTATTGAGATGGAAGCGTTCTTCGATATCGCGGGTGACCTTGAGGATTGTCTGGTGCGTCTTGCGCCGGAGGGCGATCTCCACCTCGTTCCAATCCTCCCCTCCTTCGATGGGAGACGCCGAGGAGATGGCGTCGAGTTCGTTCTGGACGAACCTCCACACCCGCTGCGCGAACCGCGCCGGCCCCTCGAGCCGCGCGTCCGTCCAGTCGATCTCCTTCTCCGGCGGCGCTTCGAAGAGCACGTAGAGCCGCAGGGTATCGACGCCGTGCTTCCCCGCGACCTCCTCGGGCTCGACGATGTTGCCCTTGCTCTTCGACATCGCGGAGCCGTCCTTGATCACCATTCCCTGAGAGATCTGCCGCTCGACCGGCTCGTCCACTTCGACCAGCCCCAGATCGCGCATGACCTTGGTCCAGAAGCGGGAATAGATCAGATGCAGGATCGCGTGCTCGACGCCGCCGATGTAGACGTCGATGGGAAACCATCCCTTCGCGATCTCCGGCCGGAACGGCATCTCGCTGCAGTGGGGGTCGGTGTAGCGATAGAAATACCAGGAGGAGTCGACGAAGGTGTCCATGGTGTCCGTCTCGCGGCGCGCCGGGCCCGAGCAACCGGGACAGGTCGTCCGGATGAAAGCCTCGTTCTCGCGGAGGACGGACTCCCCCTTCCCGGTGATGGTCACGTCGCGAGGCAGAACCACCGGGAGATCCTCCTCGCGAACGGGCACCACACCGCAGGCGTCGCAGTGGACCATGGGAATCGGCGTCCCCCAGTAGCGCTGTCGGCTGATACCCCAATCCCGCAGCTTGTAGGTGATCGCGCCCTTTCCGAAGCCGTGCTCCTCGGCATGCTCGGTCATCATCCGGAGCGCCTCTTTCGAGGGAAGCCCGGTGAACGGTCCCGAGTCCACGACCGTCCCTTCGTCCGGGTAGGGGCGCTCCAGTTCCTCCGACTCGAGGGAGGCGTCGGGCGGCTGGATCACCACGCGGATCGGGAGACCGTGGGCGCGGGCGAACGCGAAGTCCCTCTCGTCGTGCGCCGGAACCGCCATCAGAGCGCCCGTCCCGTAGTCCGTGAGCACGTAGCTCGCGAGCCAGATCGGGACCTTCTCCCCGGTGAAGGGATTCACCGCGAAGCGCCCGGTCGCGATTCCCGTCTTCGCCGGCTCCTCGGCGAGCCGCTTCTCCCGCTCCTCCCCCCTGGCCTTGTCGATATATGCGCGAAGGTCCGGGCTGGTCTCGGCGAAACGGGCGGAGAGCGGATGTTCGGGGGCGAGCACCACGAACGTCGCCCCGAAGATGGTGTCGATGCGCGTGGTGAAGACCCGAATCGCGCCCTCGCCTTCCGCGAGCCGGAAGTCGACCTCGGCGCCTTCCGACTTCCCGATCCAGTTTCTCTGGAGGGTGAGTACGGTCGAGGGCCAGCCTGGGAGCTCGTCGAGCTTCTTCAAGAGCTCTTCGGCGTAGCTGGTGATGCGGAGAAACCACTGCTCGAGGTCTTTCTGCACGACCTCGGAGTCGCATCGCCAGCACCGGCCGTCGATCACCTGCTCGTTCGCGAGCACCGTCCTGTCCGTGGGACACCAGTTGACCGCGGCTTTCTTGCGATAAGCGAGGCCCTTCTTCCACATCTGGATGAAGAACCACTGGTTCCAACGGTAGTAATCCGGATCACAGGTCGCGATCTCCCGTTCCCAGGCGTAGGAGAAGCCGAGCCGCTGAAGCTGGCTCTTCATGTGGGCGATGTTCGAGCGTGTCCAGTCCTCGGGGTGGGCGCCATGCTTCAGCGCCGCATTCTCCGCGGGAAGCCCCAGGGCGTCCCAGCCGATCGGGTGAAGGACGTTGAACCCCCGCATCCGCTTGAATCGGGCGACGGCGTCTCCGATGGAATAGTTGCGGACGTGCCCCATGTGGATCTTCCCCGAGGGGTACGGCAGCATCTCGAGACAGTAGTACTTGGGGCGCGGATCGCTATCGTTCACTTCGAACGCGCGGCCCTCGAGCCACCGGCTCTGCCACTTCCGTTCGATCGCTTCGAACTCGTAAGGTCGGGACATGCATCTCCTGCGAAAGAAGGAATTCTAACGCAATGTACACTCGCGGGGTCGATTCCGTCATCCCCGGGTTACAACGCGCCACCGCCGCTAAAGGGCGTTTCATCGATCAACCTGCTGTACATCCACGACTTGCGAACCGTCCCCCCAATTGGCATCTGCCTTGCGTTAGGAGAGTTCGTCCGGGGATCGGGGCCGAAGCACCTGAGAAGATATTCACTCGAGAAAGGCCCGGTCCTCGGCGGAGCCGCGTCGGGAGCAAGGTCGAGGCGGCGGCATAACGGCCGAGCTCCCGGCGCTTTTCCTTTTCCGCCTCACCCGCCGGGTGAGAGTGCCCGAAGGGCTTCCCGAATCGCGTTTCTCGTCTCCGCCTCCTGGGGAATCTCGAGCGCGCGCTCCAGCACTCCTCGCGCTTCGTCGATACGGCCCAGGCGCTCGAGAACTGACGCCAGGTTCAGCAGAGCCGCGAGGTCGTCGCTTCGCTGCTCGATCGCTGCGCGGTAGGCCGCTTCCGCCCCGGGGAGATCGCCGAGCGCGTCGAGCGTTACTCCCAGAGCGAAGCTCGCGCCCGCGAACGAGGGGTGCCTTTCCACGAGAGACCGCAGCAGATCTCTCGCGGACGGGAGAGCCGCGGACGCCCGGTAGGCCTCCGCCAGGTTGAAGGTGGCGGCGTCGTGCGGGTCCTCTCGCTCCGAGAGAGGACGCAGGAGCCCGATCGCCTCCGCGTGCCTTCCGCGGGCCAGGAGCACCGTGCCCAGATTGTAGGCGGCGCGATCGTCCACCGGCGACAGCGCGTGGGCCTCGGCGAACGCAGCCTCCGCCTCCTCCAGATCGTTCGCGCGGAACGCGAGGTCTCCCAGGGCCATGGCGATCTCGAAGCTGGAAGGGCGCCCCTCGAACGCGTGTCGCAGACACTCCCTCGCTTCTTCCGACCGGCCCTCGGCCTCGAGCCGCTTCGCGAGCGCGAGATTCGCATCCGGGTGATTGCGGTCCTTCTCGATGGCGGCCCGGAATTGCCCGGCCGCGCCCTCTTCGTTCCCCTCCGCCGATTCGACGAGACCCAAGACGTAGCGGGCTTCCGCCGTGTCCTCGCCCCGCTCGAGAGCGAGCTCGATGCGTTTGCGCGCCGTGGGGACGTTCGAGAGGCGCAGGTACGCGATGGCGAGCTGGACCAGGACCTTCGGCTCCTGGCTTCGGGTCTCGCGGGAGACGCCCATCATGCCGAGCGCCGCTTCGAGCTCGCGGGAGGCCTCCCGCGCGCGGCCGAGCTTCAAATAGGCGAGGCCCAGATGATAGCGGTAGTCGGGCACGTTCGAGGCCATCGCCGCCGCCTTCGAGAGCGACTCGACCGCGGCCTCGATCTCGCCCTGGTTATAGAGCTCGATCCCCCGGGCGTACAGCGCTGAGGCCGAGTCCTGAAGGGCCAGGCTGAGAACGATAGCGGCCCACACAGGCCAATATAGCCCACCAGAAGTGCAAGAAAAGGGGGTGAGGAGATGAACCAGGAATCCTGATTAGTTGTCCTCTTCTTCGCTTCCTCGCGTCTTTGCGCCTTTGCGTTCCTTCCTGGACTTGTCGAGGACTTTGCGAACCATCGAGGACATGGCGAGCTCGGAGACTCCTTGGCGATCCACCCACCGGTACTCCCCCTCTAGAGCCGGCTCGGGACTCGCAGCGAGCTCGGCCTCGAAAGCATGAAGGGTGATCCGGCGGTTCATGATGCTGTGTTTCACCCGAGCGACCTCCTCACCGACCTCGAGAGCGATCCCGTAGGTTCCCCGCGCTTCCCGGGCGAGCGCCTCTCTCGGACCTTCGCCGATCCGGCATTCTCCCAGGGGCAGCTCCCAGAGATCCTTCAGAAGCGCCGACCGGGTGCGTCGGTACAGGAGGATTCTGTCCCGCTTCTCGACGATCGCCGCCGCCATCACCACCGCCATCGACTTCGGCCTGGTGGCGAGCTCGGGAAGGCGGAGCTGGAGCCCCTGTCGGTTCGCAACGCATTCCTCCCGGAGAGGGCAACGGAGGCAGCGTGGAGCCCGCGGAGTGCAGACCAGCGCCCCGAGCTCCATGAGAGCCTGATTGAAATCCGATATCGATCGACGCGGAAGGATGCTCGCCGCGAGGTTCCAGAGCTCGCGGTTCAGGGTCGCTCCCCGCGGATCGCCGCGAAGACCGAACAGTCTCACCAGAACCCGCGCCACGTTTCCGTCGAGGATGGGGGCGGGCTTTCCGAGGGCGATCGATACGATCGCGCCGGCGGTGTAGCGGCCCACCCCCGGGAGCTCCATCCATCCTTCCACGTCCTCGGGGAACTTGCCGTCGCGCTCGAGCATCAGGATCCGCGCCGCGCGGTGCAGCGCTCGCGCCCGCGAGTAATAGCCCAGGCCGGACCAGAGAGCGAGCACTTCGCCTTCGGAGGCCGCGGCGAGGCTCGCGAGATCGGGGAAGCGTTCGGTGAACCGGAGAAAATAGGGAACGACGGTCTCGACGCGCGTCTGCTGCAGCATCAGCTCCGAGACCCAGATGCGATAAGGGTCCGGAGCTACCCGCCAGGGAAGGAGCCTCCGCGACCGCCGGTACCAGCGCAGGAGCTTCGCCGCGACACTCACGAAGTCGTTCCTAGCGTCGCTCCGCCAGGGAGGCGCAAGAACCGCTTACGCCCGCTCGTCGACCCCGGCGTGTCCCCGGGGACAGGTCCTGCAGAGGCTCACCTCTTCGGCGCGCCTTTCGCGAAGGAGCCGCCGCAACTCTTTCATCGGCTCGTCGTTGAAGATCTCCGCCAGCGATTTTCGACGGAGATCGCCCAACACGTATTTTCCGTCGTAGTCGAAGCAGCAGGGAACGACACGGCCGTCCCACAGAACCACCATCGACTGCCACGGCCAGCTGCATACCGAATCACCCACCGGATACTGCGATTCGGCGACGATCCCGTTGATTCGCTCCGACGAGCCGTCCCAGCCGTCCGCAGGCTTTATCCGCACCGCTTCAACCCGGGGATACCAGTAGGCGCGGAACTCTTCCACTTCGGCTCGAGTGCCCGGCAGCGACAAGCAGCTCATCAAGACCTGCGGGAGTTTCGAGCCCGCCAGCTGCCTCATGCGAAGCAACTTCTCGACCTTCGCCCTCTCCCGTTCATAGTGCGCTCCCTTTCGGAATCGCTCATAGGTGTCGGCGGAAGCTCCATCGAACGAGATATACAACCACGAGAGCCGAGCGTCGATAAGCTCCTGTATCTTCGAATCGGTCAGAGTGGTGGCGTTCGTGGACAGGATGGTCGCGAGCTGGTTGTCGTTGGCATGACGAATGAACTTGCCGATGTCCTTGTGGAACAACGACTCTCCCATGTGGTGGAGCCTGAGGTCGGGGTTGGTGCCCTTCACCTGGGCGACGATGTCCTCGAATAGACCGAAGTCCATGTAACCGACCTCGCGGGTCATCAAGTCGTGGGGGCACATGGGACACTTGAGGTTGCAGAAGTTTGTCAGCTCGACCTGAAATACATAGGGACGCCCCAGGCTGGTCTCACGGTGGAAGCGGTGCGACATCCACCGCAACGAGAAGTTTCCGAGATGCTCTAGCCTGATAGAGCTCAGATTCATTTCCAGACCTCGTCCAGGCGC
>DAISKN010000060.1:14659-16244 GCA_036820975.1 Acidobacteriota bacterium
CCGGGTCCGAGGCGAGAAGTCGTCGGGTCGCGCCCGACGCGGCGAATAACCGAACTATCTCCCCCGGACCGTCGTCGACGCCACGAGCAGGCTACCCCTGCAGGGAAGGCCCTGTCAAAGGCCCTTCCTCTCCATGCGTCGGAGCTTGCAGCACAATGAGAGAGACACCGAGACGGGCTAACCTGTTTGCGTAGCCCGGCCGACGGGGCTATCCTGTTCGCGAAAGATGAGTGCTACCCCGCTCGGCGAGCGCTACGTCGACTTGGGCGTCAAGGCCATCGACCAGGACGATCTGGAAAAGGCCCTCCGCTATCTGAACCGCGCCCTCTCGCTCGACTCAGAGTCCTACCTCGCGTACTACAACCGCGCCGTCGCCTACGACATGCTGGAGCGGCTCCAGGAAGCGCTCGCCGACTACGACCGCGCCCTCGCGATACAGCCCAACCATCTCGCATCACAGCACAATCGCGCCGTTCTGCTGCGCGAGCTCGGAAGGCCGCGCGAAGCCATCGAGGCTTTCGAGGCGGTATTGCGTTTCGACCCCGACAACGGAGACGTTCTCTACAACCGCGGGATCGCGTACGCCGATCTCGGTCAATGGGAGGACGCGCTCCGGGACTACGAGCGCGCAATCGCCGCCGATCCCGAAAAGCTCGACGCACGGATAGCCAAAGGAAACGCGCTTCTCGAGATCGGGCGGGTCGAGTCCGCACTCGAGGTCGCTCAGGACGCGGTATCGAGAGACGAGCGGTCGGTGGAAGCGCGCGTGCTCCGGGGAATGGCGGAGTTCGATTCCGGACGATCGACGGAGGCGGTCGAGGACTTCACTCGAGCGCTCGAGCTCACCCCGGACGACCACGGAGCGCTCCTGCATCGCGGCATCGTTCTCCTCCAGCTCAAGCGAAACGAAGAGGCGGTACGCGACCTGCGCGAGGCGCTGAAGAACCACCCGGACTGCGACGAAGCCTTCTACCACCTTGCCATCGCCTACGTTCAGCTCGGAGATCGCGACGCGGCGCTCGACGCTCTGCAGAAAGCCATCGACATCCATCCGCCGCGAAGAACCGAGGCGCAGAAGGCCCAGGAGTTCGACCCGCTGCGCTCCGAGCCGCGCTTCAAGGCGGTCGTCGCCGGAAAGAGGCGGAGGGGATGAGGACTTCGCCGGCCGAAGAAGCCGTCGAGACCCCGGAGCCCGCCGCGCACGACCCCGAAGCCGTCATCCGCACCTGCCCCAACTGCGGGGCCAGGCTCCAGGAGAGCCGGTGCAAGCTCCTCTGCCCCCGCTGCCACTACTACATGAGCTGCTCCGACTACTACTGACACTCGTCTATTCTTCCGAGAGCAGATCGCGCGCGAGACGCTGGTAGTAGCCGACGGCTTCGAGCGCTTCCTTCTTTCCAATTTTCTCGCGCGACGTGTGGGCATCGTGAATGGAGCCGGGTCCGATCAGAAGCGGCTTGCCGAAGGCCTTCAGCGACTTGATATCGGTCCCGAAGGCGACCGGCGCGATGTCGAACCCGGGGCGCGTCTCGCAGGAGACGGCGTCCGACTGAGAGATGATCTCGTAGTTCGTCGCCGGATGGCG
>DAISKN010000061.1:0-15994 GCA_036820975.1 Acidobacteriota bacterium
TCTCGGGAACCAGCGCGAGATCGAACATTTCTTTGGGCACGGCGTTCGGCGCTCCTTTCGCGAGAAGTTATGAACGACTTCCGCTATCAAAAAACTCGCGTAACCCTCTTACTTGGCGACGACGACCGAGAAGCTGTGAGGGAAACCCTCGGTCGAGTCCTTAGACACCAGCCTCCGCGGAAAGGTTCCCACCGAATCGACTATGTCGTCGGAGCATGAGCCGCGGCTCGTGATGACCCGGAAATGCTGGACGGGGGCGAGGCAATGACCCGACCCTCAAGCGTCGTATGCATATCCGGAATCGGCGTTCCTTGTCAAAAACCCTTTCGCGGGAGATTTGGAGGAATCTCCAGCGTCAACGAGTTGCGTATGCTATTTCGACCCAGGGGATCTGTCAAGCGTCAACGTCGGCCCGGGTCCGTGCCCCCCTCGGGGCAGGGAGGAGTGTAAGAAGGGGGAGGTGGGGATAGGGAGATAAGGGGGATGAATTACCGAGCCGAGCCCTGTTTCATCCCATTATCGCCCCAATCTCCAAATCCCCCTTGTTTTGGTCTTGCCGCGGGGAGGAGACGCTAATGAAGGTTGAAGCGCACTATCAGATCGGAAAGGGCGGGCACGGGGCGGCCGTTCTTGGTGGCCGGGTGGAAGCGCCACGAGGATTCGACCACCCGGATGGCTTCCTCGTCGAGCTCGGGAACGGAGCGGACGATCTTCAGAACCCGGACATCACCGCGTTCGCCGATCACGACCCGCAGGACGACCGCCCCGGTCACGTTGTCCCGGATCGCCTGCCGCGTGTAGCTCGGCTGCGGCATCCGGATCGGGCTCGGGCCCACGTCCGGCTTGGGAAAGCGCGGGAGATCGTTTCCGGTTCCTCCGATGACGCCTCCGGGAATCCCCCCCGGAGTGCCTCCGAGGACGCCTCCCGGAATGCCGTCGGGCAGACCCTCGAGGCTCCCGTCGAGGAACCCATCGTCGATTCCCCCGACCTCGAAGACCGGCGCCAGGATCTCGTCCGGAATTCGCGCGAAAGGCCGAACGAGCTCGTCGGAGAAGGCCACCCGCGTTTCGGAAGCCGCCGTCGTCGGACTCCCGACCCCGGCATCGCTTCGCGAAGGAGCGGGCGGCGGCGGAGCCAGGTTCAGGACCAGCGCCGGTACCCTCGGCCGGACCGCTTGCACCGGGCCGAAGAGAGCCGCGGCCGCGAGCGCCCCGAGCGCGAGGAAATGGAGACCGAAACCGAGAGGGGCGCTAACCCAGCGAGAGCTCCCGGGACACCGAGCGACCAGGCCCAGAGTCGTCGCGAAGCAATCTCCGGGCTCTAGAGCCTCGGGCTTCGCCTCCCCCTGGGACCGCTCGTGGTCGATGGTGCCCTCCGTCGCCGATCGACTTCATCATACACCCGGTCGAGGGCCCCGGACGGTTCAGACTCGGGCGTCGGCCCCCGCTTCGGACTTCGATTTCTTTCTTTCTCCCGCGGGCTTGTCTCGATACTGCCGCCACCAGACCACGACGGGTGCGGCGATGCCGATCGTCGAGTAGGTTCCGGCGATGAGCCCGACGACGAGAACGAAGGAGAACCCGCGTAGCACCTCTCCACCGAAGAGGAACAAGGCGACCACCGACAGGAACGTCAGCCCCGAAGTGAGGATGGTCCGCCGCAGGGTCTGGTTCAGCGAGAGATTGAGGATGTCCGCGAGCGACTGTCTGCGGGCGAGCTTCCGGTTCTCCCGCACCCGATCGAAGATCACGATGGTGTCGTTCACCGAGTAGCCCACGAGTGTCAGGAAAGCGGCGATGACGTTCAGGCTGATCTCGTAGTTGAATATCGAGACCAGGCCCACGGTCACCAGGACGTCGTGGAAAACGGCGATGGTCGCCGCCACTCCGTAGATGGGCTCGAAGCGAAAGCCGATGTAGATCAGCATCGCCAGGAGCGAGAACAACGTGGCGTTTCTCGCCTGCCGCCGGAGCTCTTTTCCGACTACCGGGCCCACGATCTCCGTCGATGAGTCCACCAGCCGATTGTCGGAGATGTCGCGCTCGAGGATCGCCAGGATTCGGTTGGCGGTGGTGTCGAGATCGGTTCCGTCGGAGCTCCCCCGCTCCACCCGGATCATCACCAAGTTGAGCTCCTCCCGGTCGAAGCGCTGGATCACCGCCTCTCCCATGCCGCCTTCCGTGAGCTTCTGCCGCACGACGTCGATCTCGGGCGTCTTTTCGAACTTGGCGTAGACGATGGTCCCTTCCGAGAAGTCGATGCCGAAGCGGAGACCGCCCTTTCTCGCGATGTCGAGAGCCCCGAGCCCGATGACCAGGAGAGACAGGCCGATGAAGTGCCAGCGATACTTCAGCCAGTCGATGTGGGTGTCGCGGATGATATCCATGTTTTCCCTCTTTCCCCTAGATGCTCAGCGACTCGACTTGCCTGCGACTCGCGTAGAAGAGGTCGAAGAGGAAGTGCGAGACGAATATGGAAGTGAACATGTTCGCGATGAGCCCGATGCTGAGCGTCACCGCGAAACCCTGCACCGGGCCGGTCCCGAACTGGAACAGGATCGCCGCCGCGATGAGACTCGTGAGGTGGGAGTCGAAAATCGTCCAGAAGACCTTGGAGAAGCTGGCGGAGATCGCGGTGCGCACCGTCTTTCCCGCGCGCATCTCCTCCTTGATCCGCTCGAATATGAGGACGTTGCTGTCGACGCCCATGCCGATGGTGAGGATGACCCCGGCGATTCCGGGAAGGGTGAGGGTGGCGTCGAGGTAGGCGAGCGCCCCCAGAAGGACGACCAGATTGAGAGCCAGGGCGACGACGGCGTTGAATCCCGCGAGCTTGTAGTAGAACATCACGAACGCCACCACCGCCGTGAGACCGACGAGAGAGGCCATGATGCCGCTCTGGATGGCGTCGGCGCCGAGGCTCGGACCCACGCTGCGCTCTTCCAGGTACTCCAGAGAAGCGGGAAGGGCGCCCGAGCGCAGCTTGATCGCAAGGTCTCTAGCCTCTTCCAGAGTGTAATTGCCGGTGATCTGGCCCTGATCGTAAATCGCGCTCTGGATGGTCGGGGCGGAGACCACCTGGTTGTCGAGCACGATCCCGAGCGGTCGGCCGATGTTCTCCCCGGTCACCTGCCGGAAGCGGCTCGCGGCTTCCGGCTTCAGCGTGAAGGAGACGTTCGGGGTATTGGTGTCGTAGTCTATGGAGGTCCGCGCGTTCTTCAGGTCCCGACCCGTCACCACCGGGGAACGGTCGATGAGGTAGTAGGTCTTGTTGCCGCCGGGGTCGACTCCGGAAAGGATCTCCGTTCCCGGCGGCTGGGCGCGCCCTTGAAGGACTTGATCCTCGGAGAACCCCGCCCCTCGGACCAACCGAAGCTCCAGCTTCGCGGTGGATCGGATGAGCTCCTTGGCGCGGGCCACGTCGTCGAAGCCCGGAAGCTGGATCAGAATCTGGTCGCCGGTGTCGCCATGGGGCACGATGACCGGCTCGGCGACTCCGATCTCGTCCACCCGCCGGCGGATGGTATCGATGGCCTGGGTAACCGTCTCCGCCCGCAGGACCGCCACCTCCGCCGGCCTCAGCACCAGCTCCCAGGTCCCCGAACCGAGGCTCCTCGCCTCCCAGGCGGGGAAGCTCCCCTGCACCAGCTGGCGGAAGGCCGCATCTTTATTGATGTCGACTCCGGTGACCGAGATCCGCTGGGGCTGCGCCCGTTCCGCGCTCGCGAACGAGATGCTCTGTTCGTCCAGGAGCTGGGTGAGCATTCCCGCGACCTCGTCCGTGACGGCGACGATGGCGTCGTCGGTGTTCACCTTCATGACCAGGTGGATGCCGCCTCGCAGATCGAGACCGAGCTTGATCTTTTCCGCGGGCGGGTAGAAAGCCCAGATCGACAGGCCGGTAACCAGAAGGATCAGCCCGGCCTTCCATTGCAGGTTCTTCTTCATGAAATCCGTTCTCCGAATGACTTTCCTCGAGGTCGCGCGAGCCAGCCGGGCGACGACGCAGGCGGAAACCATTCCCGCCTGAAGGGTCGCTCCAGGCTCAGGAGCGCTTGGAGCTGTCCTCGACGAGCTGAGTGACCGCGGACTTGGCCACCTTAATCTTCACGTGTTCCGCGACCCGAAGCTGGATTTGATCGTCGGTCACCCCGACGACGGTTCCGTAAATCCCACCGCTGGTCACCACCTCGTCGCCGTTCTTGAGCTGGCCGAGCATCGTTTCCATCTGCAGCTGCTTCTTTCGCATCGGTCGGACCACGATGAGGTAGAAGACGCCGAAGATCAGCACCATCAGAAGAAGCTGACTTCCGAAAAATGAGGTCGAGCCCTGGAGCGGCGCGACCCAGGCGGTGAACATCGCATCATCATAGTTCACGGCCCAGGCGGGCTTCAAGCCGCCGAATCGTCGAGTCGTTCCCTCGAGGCCGCGAGGAAGGCGGAGAAACGGTCCTCCTCGATCGAGAGCCGGACGCGCCTCATGAGGTCCAGGTAGAAGTGGAGGTTGTGAATGGTGTTCAAGGTCGCGGCGGTCATCTCGCGAGCCACGAACAGGTGCCGGAGGTACGCGCGGGAAAAGGTGGAGCAGGTGTAGCAGCGGCACCCGGGGTCGAGGGGGCTCTCGTCCGAGGCGTAGCGCGCGTTCTTGATGGCGATCTTTCCCAGGCCGGTGAAGAGCGTGCCGTTCCGGGCGTTTCGCGTCGGAAGCACGCAGTCGAACATGTCGATCCCGAGGGCCACCGACTCCAGGATGTCGACGGGGGTGCCGACGCCCATCAGGTAGCGAGCGCGGTCCTCTGGAAGCTCCGCCGTCGAGACGGCGGTCATCTCTCTCATCATCTCCTTGGGCTCACCGACGGCGAGACCGCCGACGCCGTAGCCGTCGAACCCGAGATCGACGAGCGCGCGGGCGTTCTCGCGCCTCAGGTCCGTGAAGGAGCCTCCCTGAACGATTCCGAAGAGGGCCTGGTCGGGCCGCGAGCGGACCTTCTTCGAGCGCGCGGCCCAGTCGAGGCTCCGCGCCGCCGCGGCGCGCACCTCCCCTCGCTCCGACGGATAGAGAAGGCATTCGTCGAGGACCATCGCCACGTCGGAGCCGAGCTTCTCCTGAATCTCGACCGCGCGCTCCGGAGTCAGGGAGTGCAGACTGCCATCGAGGTGTGAGCGAAAGGTCACGCCCTCGTCTTCGACCCGCCGCAGGGCCGAAAGACTGGCGACCTGGAAGCCGCCGCTGTCGGTGAGCACCGGCTTCGTCCAGCTCATGAACCGGTGGAGTCCGCCGAGCGCCGCCACCCGGTCGGCGCCGGGGCGCAGCATCAGGTGGTACGTATTGGAGAGCAGGATCTCGGCGCCGAGCTCGTCGACCTGCTTCTGAGTGAGCGACTTGACCGAGGCCGCGGTTGCGACGGGCATGAACGCCGGAGTGGCCACCTCGCCGTGGGAGGTGGTGAGCCGGCCCCTGCGAGCCCCCGCCGACTGCGAGAGCCGCTCGAACCGAGGCCTTTCTCCGCGTCCCGCTTCTAACGCGTTCATGGCAAAAGCATAACCCCCCGCGCCCTCGCGGAAAAGCCCGGAAAAGCCTTGACAGGCCGTATGGCCTTCCATATGCTACATCTAGTATGCCAATCTCGGACTCAGGCCATCTCTAGTTGTTTGCTCCCCCGCGGGCCGAAGTTTCGGTACGAGGTGGGCGCTGGAGAGGCGAGAGGTCGGGGTCGGCGAGCGGAAAAGGCTGAGAAAACCGTGAAACATTTCGAGCTTTCGATATGCGAAAACGGCCCGGCCCCCTCCGCTCTAACCCCTGAAAGAGAGGAGGCGAAAAGCATGGCCAAGAAGAAAGCTTCGACCGCGAAGAAAGCTAGCAAGAAAAAGAAGTAAGAAACTCCTCAGGGGTACCGAGAGCGGGGGTGGCATCCACCCCCTTTTTTTTTCGCGCTGGCCCGCGGTCCCAGCGCCGATTTCCGTGTCAGAAGGGGATGTGGGGATTGGGAGATGTGGAGATGAAGGCGGCCCGATCTCGTTAACCGCGCCGGTATCCCCTTCTCCCCCGGTCTCCCCATCCCCCTTTGTATTTGAAGGCGCTGCCAGAACGAGGAGTCTGATTTTTCGAGGCTTTGCGCTTTTGCGTTCTGTTCTTGTGTTTTTGGACTCAGAGCAGATAGTTCTCTATCGCCTGGGCGACGCCGTTCTCGTCGTTGGTTCCGGTCTCCGCCAGCCCTCGACTTCGGAGATCCATGTCGGCGTTCCCCATGATCACGCCGAGGCCGGCCGTCTCGAGCATTTCCAGGTCGTTCCAGTTGTCACCCACGGCCATGGTGCTCGACAGAGTGATGCCGAGGAGCGCGGCGAGGAACTCGAGCGCTCGGGATTTGGTCGCCTCGATGCCGAGAACGTCGAGGAGCGCGAGATCCTCCTCGAGGTACTCCGTTCGGGCGAGGCTCGCGCGATGTCCGCTCGACGAGAGGCCCAGCGCCAGCGCGGACTCGAAGCTTCGCATCTCTCTCACACCGCCGGTGAAACCGATCTGGACCGGGGATCGCTCCACCCGCAGGGACTCGACCCAGATCGGCGGAGGTGACGTCTGGTGGAGATAGCGGCCCATCGAGGCGACGTTCCGCGCCGAAGTCCTCAAGACGAGATGACCCTCCGCGTCCGGGCCGTCGTGGATCACGGGTTCCATCCGCTCCTCCTCGGCCAGATCGAGAACCCGGTGCGCGCATTCGAGCGGTAGAAGGCTCCTTCTCAGGATCGGACCTTCGAGCCCGCGGCGAACGATGGCGCCGCTGTTCGCGACGGCGAAGGTCTCGGGCCCGAGCGGCTCGAGATACCGGCGGACGGAGGGGAACCTCCGGCCGGTGACGAGGGCGATGACGACTCCTTCGCGGACGGCGGCCTCGATCGCGCGAAGGTTCGCTTCGGGGATCTCCCGATCGGTGTTCAGGAGCGTGCCGTCGAGGTCCAGGGCGAGGAGTCGGTAGCGAGGCAAGCGCCTTACCGCTCGTAGGGAGAGGTCACCCCGTCCCAGATCGTCACCTCTTCGACCACGTCGTCCGGCTCCAGGCTATCGACGACCTCCATTCCCGAGGTAACGAGGCCGAACACGGTAACGCGGCCCTCGAGGCCGGGCTCCGGCAGGTGGGTGATGAGGAATCGGCTGCCGGCCGAATCCCGCCCATCCTCGATCATCGCCAGGGTGCCGCGGACGACGGGCCTTTCGTTGATCTCGGACCGGATGAGGTAGCCCGGGCCTCCGCTTCCGTCGCCTCGGGGGTCACCCGACGCGACGTGGCCGTTGGGGATGACCTCGTAGAAGTTGTTCCCGGTGAAGAATCCCTTACGAGCCAGGCCGATGAAGTTCTCGACCGTCCGGGGCGCGTCGGCGATGAAGAGCTCTACCGTGACCGTCCCGCGAGAGGTGCGAAGAAAAGCCTGCGGGGAGTAGAGAGCTCTCAGGCTCGCCAGGTAGTCGTCGAGACCGCGCTCGCTCGACCGCGGACGCACGATCGCCTCGATGCCCGATTGCGCCAGGACCGCTGCCGCGGTCCGCCTCACGAAGTGGCTCGTATCGTCGAGCGCTCCGGTGGCGACGGGCCGGGCCTTCTCCGCGTCGAGAGACGAGAGCGCTTTCAGGAGCGCCGCCCGGATCCGGGGGTCTTCGTCCTTCTCCTCGAGAAACGCCTGTTCGACCGGCGCGAACGCCTCCTTCGCTCCGGCGACAGCGAGCGTCTCCGCGGCCGTCACGCGCTCGAAAGGATCGGGGGCCGAGAGATGGCGGATGGAGACCGCGGCGGCGGCTTCGGGTGAGACGGCGCCGAGAGACCTCAGCGCCGATGCGCGAACGCGCGCGTCGGGGTCCTCGATCATCTCGCGAAGGAGCTGGCTCGGTCGCTCGCCGGGCAAGCCGGCGAAGAGCACCGCCAGCGTCCGCCGCACCCTCCAATCGGCGTCGGCCCCGATCCCGGAAAGCAGCAGCCAGAAGCTGTCCGGGTCCTGTCGCGCCAGGGCTTCGAGCGCGAGACCCCGAATCCACGGGCTCGGATCGCCGATGCGATCGATCAGAGGCTCGACTGCGGCCTCGCTCCGGAGCACGGAGAGCGCCCGCAGGACCTCCGTCTGCACGTAGCGCGAGTCGGCCTCGAGATGGCCCAGGAGATCGGGCACGAGCTCGAGAGCCCCGAGCCGTGCCGCCGCCCGAATCGCCTCGATCCGGACCTTCTCGCTCGGGTCGAACAGAAGCGGTCGCAGGTGGGCGCGGGCCCGCTCCGGGCTGAGATTTCCGATTCCCCGCGCGCCGTAGAGACGCAGGACCGGGTCCGGGGAGCCCGCGTAGAAGAGATGGAGAGGCTCGGCTGCGTCGCCTTCGAGCTCACTCACTGTCCAGGCCGCGGGCCACCAGGAGAAACGCGGAGTGGCTCCTTCGGTCGCGACGGCGCTCCAGACCAGTTCGGAGCTCCGAAACCGTCCGAGGGCGAAAAGGCCGCCTCGGACGTCGGGATGCGGGAGTGTCACCGAGGAGAGCGCGAGCTCTTCGGTCCATTCGTAGGGCTCGGCTCCGCGCGGGACCCACTTCGCGAGCGCCGAACCGATGGCCTCGGCGGCGCTCTCTCCCTGGTTGCGGGCGAGAGCCTCCGCGACCCGTCCGCGGACCCTCGGGTCCTCGTCGCCGAGAGCGGCGGTCAAGAGCGCGGCCTCGTCCTCGGGAATCGCTCCGTCGAGAATCCCGAGGGAAAAAGCGGCGCTCGCGCGAACGTAAGCCGAAGGGTCGGTCAAAAGCGGAGCGATTCGGCCCGACGCCGAATTCGAGCCGAGGCGGCCCAGTGCGAGAGCCGCGCGGGCGCGCACGCCGGAGTCCGGGTCCTGGAGGAAAGCGTCGAGCTCTGAATCGCCCGTCGAGCGCTCGTCCTCGAGCTTCATCGTCCGGGCGAGCCGGGTCTCGACCGACGGCACCTCCACCACCGGCGCCGGAGCTTCGGGACAAGCGGTGAGGAAGAGAGTCGAGAGAGAGAAAGCCTTCAGCCGCGCGTTCCGCATCCTTACGGCTTCAGCACGCGCCGGGAGACGAGGTGCTTCTCCACTCGATCCCAGCGCACCTCGTAGCCGATCCCCGGCCCGTCGGGGACGGCGATGGTGCCGTCCTTCCGCACCTGCACCGTGGGCTCGATGATCTCCTCCACGAAGTAGCGCTTGCTGTCGGCGACGTCGCCGGGGAGGGTGAAGTTGTCGAGTGTCGAGAGGTGCACGTTGTGGGCCCGGCCGACGCCGCTCTCGAGCATCCCTCCGCACCAGACGGGGATGCCGTGCTCGGCCGCGAGCTTCTGGATGTTCCTCGCGCTCGAGAGCCCGCCCACGCGGCCCGCCTTGATATTGATGATGCGGGTCGCTCCCATCTCGATGGCGCGGCGCGCGTCCTCCAGGGAGTGGATCGATTCGTCCAGGCAAATCGGGGTCTTGATCTGCTTCTGGAGCTTCGCGTGGTCCCACATGTCCTCGTAGTGGAGAGGCTGTTCGATCATCATCAGGTCGTAGGCGTCCATCTTCTGGAAGAGGGGGACGTCCGCGAGGCTGTAAGCGCTGTTCGCGTCGACCATCAACGGGGTCTCGGGAAAACGCTCGCGCACCTTCTTGACCACGTCGACGTCCCAGCCCGGCTTGATCTTCATCTTGATGCGCCGGTAGCCGTCCTCGAGCTCCCCCTCGATCTTGGCGAGGAGCTGGTCGACGCTGTCCTGGATGCCGATGGAGACTCCGGAGGCGATCTCCCGCCGGGTCCCGCCGAGGGCTTTCGACAGGGACTCGCCCCGCATCCGCGCGTAGGCCTCCCAGAGGCCCATCTCCACCGCCGCCTTCGCCATGTTGTGGCCGCGGATGTTCCGCATCGACGGGAGAAACTCGTCGGGATGCGCGTACTCCGTCCGGAACGCGATCGGGGCTACGAAGTCCTCGAGGACGTGGAGGGCGGTCTTCACCGTCTCGTACGAGTAGCTCGGTCCCTCGTCCGCCACGCATTCGCTGATTCCGACGACGCCGTCCACCTGGACCCGCAGAAGGAGAAATCGCTGGTAAGTGACGCGGGAGAAGCTGGTCTCGAAGAAGTGCTTGAGGTCGAGCTTCAACTCGAGGATTTCGATCGATTCAATCTTCATCGGCGGTTTGTTCCTCGCGAAATACTAGCAGATTCCCCCGGGCGCCTAGGCGCGGGAAGCTCACCAGGGCAGGTATTTGCCGATGGCCTCGATCTTCGAGAGGTCCACGTAGATCACCGTCACCATGAGCAGGAGCAGCATGATGAAGCCCACCTGGAGAATGCGCTCCTTCATCTGGAGGCTGAAGTCGCGGCCCGAGAGCCCCTCGAGGGCGATGATCGCCATGTGCCCGCCGTCGAGGAGCGGAATCGGAAGCAGGTTCAGGACCGCCAGGTTCACGCTCAGGAGCGCCATGAACCAGAAGAGCACCTTGGGGCCCTGTCGGGCGGTCTCTCCCGACGCCTGGGCGATCCCGATGGGCCCCGACATGTTCTTCACCGAGGCCCGGCCGGTGACCATCTTTCCCAGAATGACGAAGGTCATGCGGGTGAGCCGGACGATCTCTCTCGTCCCCGCCCCGAGCGCCTGGATCGGGTTCGTATAGCGCTCGATCGTGGTCGGCGGGGGGCTGAAGGTGATCCCGATGAGCCACCGGCCATCGCTCTCCCGCGGCGTGATGTTGAATACCAGGGACTCCTGTCCGCGAAGCACCTCGATCTCGACTTCGCTTCCCGCGCGCGCCTCGATGGCGTCGATGAGCTCGTCGAAGTGGAAGATCCGCTTGCCGCCGACCTTGGTAATCACGTCTCCCGGCTGAATCCCGGCCTGTTCCGCGGGAAAACCGGGGTTGAGGCTTCCCACCTCCGGCTGGATGGCGGGGAAGAGTCCGGCGACCCCCGCCCCGTCCTCCTCCCGCACCGCGACCTCGAGCTCGGTCTCGATCCGCTCTCCGTTTCGAAGGACGGCGACCGAGAGCTTTTCGTTGGCGCTCACGATCACGTGATCGAGGACGTCGCTCCAGGTTTCGGTCTCGCTTCCCTCGATCTCGAGGATTCGATCGCCCTGGACGATCCCCGCCCTTCCCGCGGGCGAGTCCTGGGCCACGTAGCGGATCACCGGAGGATCGTCGATCCCCGCGGGCCTCTCGAGCCCCACCATGAACAGAACGGTCAGGATCAGGATCGCCAGCACCAGGTTGGCCAATGGACCTGCGAACAGAATCGCGAGCCGCTCCCATTTGGACCGGCTCATGAACTCCGCGGGATCCCCGCTCGACTCGGCCGGGTTGTCCCCCGCCATCTTCACGTAACCGCCGATCGGCAGGAGGCCGATCACGTACTCGGTCTCGCCCCACTTGCGGCCGAGAAGCTTCGGCGGAAATCCGAGCGAGAACGTCTTGACCCGCACCCCCACCCATTTGGCGGTGAGGAAATGACCCGACTCGTGGAAGAAGACGAGAACCCCCAGGACGAATACGAAGGCGAGTAGAGTGGTCATTGCGCTTCAGGAACCTCAGCCGATCTCGACCGGCGCCGTGCGGGAAACGAGGCGCTCCGCCTCCTCGCGCGCGAGGAGGTCGGCCTCGAGCACCGACTCCAGATCCCCCGCGGCACGGGTCTCGATCCGGTCCAGCGTCTCCTCGAGGATCTCCGCGATCGAGAGAAACCCGATGCGGTCGTGAAGGAACGCGTCGACCGCCACTTCGTTCGCGGCGTTGAGCGTTGCCGGCGCCGTCCCTCCCGACTCCAGCGCCCGGTAGGCGAGCCCGATTGCCGGGAACCGCTCGTGGTCCGGCGGATGGAAGTCGAGGCTCATCGGGGAGCCGAGGTCGAGCGGCGGAAGATCGCTCTCGACGCGCTCGGGGTAGGTGAGCGCGTACTGGATGGGAAGCCTCATGTCGGTCACGCCGAGCTGGGCCACGAGCGAGCCGTCCTCGAACTCCACCATGGAGTGGATCGTGGACTGGGGATGGACCACCACCCGCACCCGCTCGGCGGGAACCCCGAAGAGCCAATGGGCCTCGATGATCTCGAGCCCCTTGTTCATCATCGTCGCCGAATCGATGCTGATCTTCCGACCCATGTTCCAGGTCGGATGCTTCAACGCTTCCGCTTTGGTGGCGCGCCGCATGTCCTCGAGACTCGAAAGTCGGAAGGGCCCTCCCGAGGCGGTGAGCCAGATTTTCCTGACGTCATGCGAACGGCCTTCCAGGCACTGGTGCACGGCATTGTGCTCGCTGTCGACGGGAAGAAGAGCGCTGCCCGAGCTCGCGACCGCCCGGGTCATGAGCTCTCCCGCCATGACCATCGTCTCTTTGTTCGCGAGACCCACCGTCTTTCCCGCCTCGATCGCCCGCAGCGTGGGAACGAGCCCGACCGCGCCCACCGTCGCCGACATCACGAAGTCGCAATCGGGGTGGGTCGCGACCTCGACCATTCCCTCGATGCCCCGGAGCACCTGGACTCCGGGGAACTCGGAGCGGACGCGCGCTCCGTCCTCCTCGGGCGCGTCGGCGGAAAGACTCACCACTCGCGGGCGATGCCTTGCGATCTGCTCCATCAGGCGGTCGGTCTGCCGGCCGGCGGCGAGCCCCACCACCCGGAACCGATCGGCGAACCGCTCCAGGACCTTCAGTGTGTTGGTTCCGATCGACCCGGTGGAGCCGAGAATCGAGATTCCTCTGGACTGCATGGCGGTAGCTTTCTTCATTCTAGCCTTACGCCGGGGACTTCCAAAGAGCCCGCGCCCGCCTGTCTCAGAGCGCCGCCCACTTCGTGTAGAGAAAGAGGAAGGGGGCGGCGAACAGCAGGCTGTCGATGCGATCGAGGACTCCGCCATGGCCCGGGATGAGGGAAGAGGTGTCCTTGACCTGGGCGGACCGCTTCAGGAGGGACTCGAAGAGATCTCCGACGACTCCCAGAATCGCCATGGAGAGGCCGAGACCCGCGGCGATCGGAAGAGCGATCCCGGGGACCGCCATGCGGCCCAGGAGAATCGCCGTTGCCACCGAGAACGCGATGCCGCCCGCGAGCCCTTCGACGGTCTTCTTCGGGCTGAGGACGGGAGCGAGAGGGTGCCTGCCGCAGGCCCGTCCGACGAAATAAGCGCCGGCGTCGCCGACCATGACGACCGCGAGCAGGAAGATGAGCCAGAGCCGCCCGCGATCGTCGGGCGCCGTCATCCGGAGTCCCACCACCGTCCCGAGGAGGGCCCCGGCGTAGAGAACCGCGAACACGGTCGCCACGACCGAGCCGAGGGTCTCTCTGCCGGGCTCGCGGGTGAAGACCGCCGCCAGTCCGACGACGAGAAAGGTCGCGAGCGCCGCCTCCTGGAGCCCGGGAAAGCCGGGATAGAAAGCGATGACCGAGAGGGCGACGAGGGGATAGCCGACGGCGAAGAGGCTCCATCCCACCTTCGACGCCAATCGCGAAAGCTCCCAGTAGCTCGCGAGAGCGAAGACGAGAGCGAGCGCGAGAAAGAGCCAGGCGGGGCCCTTCAGGATGGCGAGAAGCAGCAAAGGAACGGCGACGAGCGCCGTCAGAATCCGGGACATGCTGGACCCGTTCCCTCACACAAATCCCGGGAAGAAAACGCAAAGGCGCAAAGACGCGAAGACGCAAAGAAGAAAGGGGAAAAGACAAGAGGTCGCGGTTGCGCCGTTGCGCCCTTGCGCCTTTGCGTTGCGGGTTTTCTTTCGGGGCTCAAGCGGAGCTAAGCCGTGCTTCGGGTGGGTGCCGCGGCGATGCCGCCGTAGCGGCGCTCGCGCTTCTGGAAGTCGACGATGGCTTCGAAGAGGTCGCGCTTGCGGAAGTCGGGCCACAGGGTCTCGGTCACCCAGATCTCGGCGTAGGCGATCTGCCACAGGAGAAAGTTCGAGATCCGGAGCTCGCCGCTCGTCCGGATCAGGAGATCCGGATCGGCCACGCCCGCCGTATAGAGGTGCTGGGAGAAAGTCGTCTCGTCGAGCTGAGGCGGCTCGCCTTTCGCCAACGCCTCGGCGACGACCGCCCGGCAGGCATCGACGATCTCCGCGCGCCCGCCGTAGTTCAGAGCGATGTTGAACAGAAGGCCGCGATTGCCGCGGGTGCGCTCCATCGCCGCCTCGAGCTCCGACACCACGTCCGGAGGGAGCTCGTGGAGGCGGCCCAGGACCTGGAAGCGGATGTCGTTCTTGATGAGAGTGGAGAGCTCCAGGCGAAGGTACTGCTTCAGGAGCTTCATCAGGACGTCGATCTCGGTCTTCGGCCGCTTCCAGTTCTCGACCGAGAACGCGTACAGGGTGAGGACCGGAAGATCGAGCCGGGCACAGGTCTCGACCGCTTCTCGCACCGAGGCGATTCCCGCGCGGTGCCCCTCGACCCGGGGAAGCCCTCGCTTTTCGGCCCAGCGGCCGTTTCCGTCCATGATGACGGCCACGTGGCGGGGGAGTTTGTCGAGCTCGATCTGCTCGAAGAGCTCCCGCTCGACCGAGCCCTCGCGGGTCACTTCGAGGATGTCCTGGCGGCTCATGACGCTTCAAGTCGTACTGTACCATACCGTTCGCGCGCATCCCATGGTATGGTCCCGAAGGTGAGCCGATTCGCGGGGGGTCTCGCCGCGTTTCTCCTCCTGCCCCTTCTTTCCGGCTCCGATCACTTTCTCGAGGACGAGGTCCGATACCTGATCTCGTCCCGTGAGCGCGCGGAGCTCCTCGCTCTCGAGGGGGCTCGGGACCGCGAGCGCTTCATCGAGCTCTTCTGGACGCGGCGCGATCCCACTCCCGCGACCATCCGGAACGAGGCCCGCGAGAACCACCAGACGCGGCTCGAGGAATCCGACGCTCTTTTTCGCGAGGGCGCCCTCCGCGGCCGTCACTCGGAACGGGGAAGGATCCATCAGCTGCTCGGCCCTCCTCGCTTCCGGGAAAGCTTCGATCGGTCTCCACTCGTTCCCCTCGAGCTCTGGCACTACTCGGGGGTCGAGAGCCGTTTCCTTCCGGAGTCCTTCTACCTCGTTTTCTACCGGCCCCCGGGAGACACCCGGTACCGACTCTACCGGCGGGCCATCGACGGACTCGCGGCGCTCCTGAACGAGAACGAGCCGATGCGCGGCCTCCTCGAGCCGGGGCTTCCCGACGCCGCCGGCATCGACACCGAGTTGAGAACCGTGATCGAGAGTCCCGTGCCCGGGGGGGAGGCGGCGAGCGTGCAGCTTCTCGCCGCTCTCGATGCGCTTCCCGACCTTCTCGACCGGGATCGACGCGGGGCCGCCTCGGTCCGCTCCGAAGCGAGCTTCGGCAGAATCGAAGCCGGTCTGGCCGCGATCCTCTTGTACGACGACGCGGGGGTTGCCGAGATCCACTACGCGCTCGAGCTCGATACCGAGGCCGCACGGGCGCTCCTCGCGCGCCCTCGGAATCGACTCGCGCTCCAGGGAGCGCTCCTCGGTCCTTCGAGGGAGCTCGACCGGTGGGAGGACGCTCTGACCGTCGAGATCTCGGCCGGGCCGCTCGAGGCCGGAGTCTTGAGCTTTCAGGGTCGTCGCCTGGCGCCCCCGCTCGCGGAGCGCGTCGAGGTCGCTCTCGTCGACGACCGAGGGGGAAGCGCGTTCGCATCGGCGGAGGTGAGCCGGCTTCTGTTCGCACGCAGCGTCCGGGCCTTCGAGGAGCCCGGCCGGGATCTTCCGTTTCGCGTGGGAGCCCGGCTCTTCGGCCCGATCGCGGAAGAACCAATCGCGGACCCGCGCGTCTTCGCCTGGACGCAGGACCCGGGCGGCGACGCTGTCTGGGAGCTCTTCGACGGCGAGAGCCGACTCTGGCACGATCGCGGCGAGGCCGTGAAAGAGCTGCCTCTTTCGACCCTCGCGGCGGGTTCTTATCGCCTGGTAGTGCGGGCATCCGGCGGCCGCTTCGAGAGGGAGTTCGCATGGAGACCGGGTGCGGCCGAGGCCTCACCGGTCCGCATTCTCTCTCGCGAGCGAACGCTTCGGGAGGA
>DAISKN010000062.1:0-15992 GCA_036820975.1 Acidobacteriota bacterium
TCTCCAGGACTCCTTTCGAGGTCTGCATAAACATACCTCAATTATGAATAGATATGCAACTATTTCTCACGCCCGGCGCACCAGGCGGTCGAGCGAGAAACGGCCGCCGCCCATGAGGGTGAGGGCGATGAAGATCAGGAGGTAAACCGCCGCTCTCTCTGGATTTCCCCAGCTTTCGAGGGCCTCCTCGGAGACCGGGTTGACTCCGAAGAACGCCAGGGTCTGCTGGGCGAGCCTGTGGCGCAGGAAGGCGGCGACGAACATGGTGAAGGCCGCGAATCCCGCGGCCACCCGCGTCAGGAGGCCGAGAGCGATGAGGAAGCCCCCCACGAGCTCCGCGAGCGTCGCCGCCCAGGCGAAGACCGTTGGATAGGGGAATCCGAGGTTCGCGACTCCCTCGATGAACGGAGCGCCCTGGCCCGAGAGGAGCCTTTCGACCTTGGGCCATCCATGTGCGAGGGCGAGTCCCAGGCCCGAGAGTCGCAGAACGAGAAGTGCCGCGTCGGTCATGAAGCTTCCTTTCATCGGTGCCGCTTTCTTCATCGGTACAAGTCTCCCGCCAGATATTTGAGTCCGGTGTCGACGGCCACTGTCACGACTCTCTTACCGGGGCCGAGCCTCGACGCGAGGATCATGGCGCCGAGGACGTTCATGCCGGTGGAGGTGCCGGCGAAGATCCCCTCCTGCCGCGCCAGCCTTCGGGCCATGTCGCGCGCATCCGACTCTTCGATGGCGATCGCCTCGTCGTAGAAGTCGCGGTGGAGAAGCGGCGGCGCGAATCCCGCCCCCACGCCCTCCACGCGATGAGTTCCCGAACGCCCCTGGGTGATGATGGGGGACGAAGCGGGCTCGAGCGCCACGATCCGCGTCCCCTTCTTCTTCAGGGCGGTCGAGACCCCGACGAGCATCCCCGCCGTTCCCACCGCTCCGACGAAAGCGTCGGGGGCTCCGTCGAGCTGGGCGAAGATCTCGCGGCCGATCCCGGTGTAGCCCTCGACGGCGTCGGAGTTGTTGAACTGGTCGGTCCAGAAAGCGCCCTCCTCCTCGTGGATTCGCTTCGCCTCCGCCCGAGCGCGCGGAATGAGGTCGGGGGTGATCTTTCCCCCGTCGCTCGGGACCAGAATCACTTCCGCTCCCAGGGCCCGCATGGTGTCGAGCTTCTCCTTCGCGAAGGCGTCCGAGGAGACGAGCTTCAGGCGATAACCCTTGACGGCGCAGATGAGGGCGAGAGAAGAGCCCGTGCTCCCGCCGGTGTACTCGACGACGGTCGCCTTCGGCCGAAGCTCGCCGCGCCGCTCGGCGCCCTCGATCATGGCTTTCGCCATCCGGTCCTTGTAGGACCCGGTGGGGTTGAAGTACTCGAGCTTCACGAAGACCCGGGCGTAGCCCCCGGGGGCGAGACGGGTGAGCTCGACGAGGGGCGTTCCCCCGATGGCATCGAGCACGCTCGTGGTGGGAGGAGGCGGCCTTACCGGCATCCGTCCTTCAATCCTTGCGCTCCGGGCTCCGCAGGATCCGCGTGGGATGCATCGACTGGAGGCTTCGCGCCCGATCGCCGCCGCGCTTCAACGCCTCGATGCCGGCGACGGTGGCATTGGCGCCGGTCAAGGTGGTGACCGACAGAATGCCGAGGTTGAGCGCCGTCCTTCGAAGAGACGTGTCGTCGTAGAAGGACTCCCGCCCGAGCGGGGTGTTGATCATCAAATCGATCTTCCCGCTGAGCATGTGGTCGACGCTGTTCGGGCGCCCTTCGTTCACCTTGAACACCCGCTCTACCGCGAGACCCGCGGCGCGGAGCTCCGCCGCCGTGCCTCGGGTCGCCATGAGCTGGAACCCGAGCCGGGCGAGCCTTCGTGCCACGTGCACCAGGCCGGGCTTGTCGTGATCGTTCACCGAGAGAAACGCCGTGCCCTCGGTGGGGAGATTCTGCCCCGCGGCGATCTGGCCCTTGGCGAACGCCATCCCGAAATCGTCGGAGATCCCCATGACCTCTCCCGTGGATTTCATCTCCGGACCGAGGAGGGTATCGACCCCGGTGAACTTGGCGAAAGGCAGCACCGGGACCTTCACCGCCACGTGGGGGATGGCGAGCTCCGGCGGAAGCCCGAGGGACGAGAGCTTTTCCCCCAGCATGACGCGGAGGGCGGCCTTCACCAGGGGAACGCCCGTCGCCTTGCTCACGAAGGGAACGGTCCTCGACGCCCGCGGGTTCGCCTCGAGTACGTAGACGGTGCCCGCCTTGACCGCGTACTGGACGTTCAGGAGCCCTTTCACCGAGAGTGCTCTCGCGATGCGCCGGGTGTGGGAGCGGATGGTCTCGAGGTCTTTCTCCCCGACGAGATAGGTGGGGAGGACGCAGGAGCTGTCGCCCGAGTGGATTCCCGCTTCCTCGATGTGCTCCATGATTCCGCCGATGACCACGTCCTCGCCGTCGGAGATGGCGTCCACGTCGACCTCGAAAGCCGCCTCGAGAAAACGATCGATATAGACCGGATGCTCCGGCGATGCCGCGACCGCCTCCTTGAAGTAGGACCGCAGGTGCTTGTCCTCGTAGACGATGGCCATCCCGCGGCCCCCGAGAACGTAGGAAGGCCGGACGAGGATGGGGTAATGGAGACGATGGGCCGCATCGAGCGCCTCTTCGATCGACTGCACGGTGGCGCTCTCGGGCTGGGGGATGTCGAGATCCTTGAGAAGCGAGGAGAACCGGCGCCGGTCCTCGGCGACGTCGATGCTGTCGGGGGAGGTCCCGAGGATGGGAACTCCTTCGCGCTCGAGGGCGCGCGCGAGCTTCAGAGGCGTCTGCCCTCCGAACTGGAGGATGGCGCCCTCGGGCTTCTCCTCCTGGACGATGTGAAGAACGTCCTCGAGCGTCAGCGGCTCGAAGTACAGGCGGTCCGAGGTGTCGTAGTCGGTCGAGACCGTCTCGGGGTTGCAGTTCACCATGATGCACTCGACGCCTGCCTCGCGCAGAGTGAAAGCGGCCTGGCAGCAGCAGTAGTCGAACTCGATTCCCTGGCCGATGCGATTCGGGCCGCTCCCGAGGATCATGAGCTTCCGGCGCGACGTCGGCTGCGATTCGCTCTCGTTCTCGTAGGTGGAGTAGAGATACGGCGTGTAGGACTCGAACTCCGCGGCGCAGGTGTCGACCCGCTTGAAGACCGGCCTCAGGGATCCGCGCTGCTCGCGAATCTCCTTTTCGGCCTTTCCCTGGAAGGAGGCGATCTGCCGATCGGAGAATCCGCACGCCTTCGCCTCTTTGAGGAGCTCCGGGGTGAGAGCCTCGCCGGCGAGTCTCCCGCCGAGGCGGGTGACGATCGCGAGCTGCTCGAGAAACCACGGATCGACCTTCGTGAGGAGGGCGATCGAAGCGACCGACCAGCCGCGGTAGAGCGCTCCGAAGATCACCGCGAGGCGGTCGGGGCGCGCGACCCGGAGCCGCGCCGCGAGCTCCGCCTCTTCCACTTCCAGCCCCCGCACGATGCCGACGCCCTCGTCGGTGAGCTCGAGCGAGCGGGTGGCCTTGAGCAGCGCCTCGCGGAAATGGCGGCCGATGGCCATGACCTCGCCCACGGACTTCATCTGGACCCCGAGCGTCGGATCGGCGAGCGGGAACTTCTCGAAATTCCAGCGCGGGATCTTCACGATCACGTAGTCGATGACCGGCTCGAAGCTCGCCGGCGTCGAGCGGGTGATGTCGTTCTCGATCTCGTCCAGCCGATAGCCGAGCGCGACTTTGGCGGCGATTTTGGCGATGGGAAACCCGGTGGCCTTCGAGGCGAGAGCCGAGCTGCGCGAGACCCGCGGGTTCATTTCGATGATCACCATGCGCCCGGTCTCGGGAGAGATGGCGAATTGGATGTTGCTGCCGCCGGTCTCGACCCCGACGGCGTCGATCACCTTGCGCGCGGCATCGCGCATGGTCTGGTATTCGACGTCGGTCAGGGTCTGCGCCGGGGCCACGGTAATCGAGTCTCCGGTGTGGACTCCCATGGGGTCGAAGTTCTCGATGGAGCAGATGACGGTGAAATTCGAGGCGGCGTCGCGCATCACCTCGAGCTCGAACTCCTTCCATCCGAGGAGAGACTCCTCGATGAGGACTCGATGGATGGGCGAGAGCCTCAGGCCCCGCTTCACCAGCTCCGTGAGCTCCTCGCGGTTGTAGGCGATGCCGCCTCCGGTGCCCCCGAGAGTGAACGACGGCCGGAGGATCGCGGGGTAGCCCAGGCTCTCGCTGAGCTCGAGCGCTTCCTCGACCGATCCGACGTGGCCGCTCCTCGGGACGTCGAGCCCGGCTTCGATCATCGCCTGCTTGAAGCGCTCCCGGTCCTCGGCGAGGCGCACCGACTCCACCCGGGCGCCGATGAGCCGCACGCCCAGCCGATCGAGAACTCCCGCGTCGGAGAGAGCGACCGCGAGGTTGAGCGCGGTCTGGCCTCCCACCGTGGGCAGAATCGCGTCCGGACGCTCCTTCTCCAGGATCGGCGCCACGTGATCGACGTTGAGGGGCTCGATGTAGGTCGCGTCCGCGATCTCGAGGTCGGTCATGATCGTCGCCGGATTCGAGTTCACGAGGACGACGCGGACGCCTTCCTGACGCAGGACCTTGACCGCCTGGGTTCCCGAGTAGTCGAACTCCGCCGCCTGGCCGATCACGATCGGCCCCGAGCCCAGGACCATCACGCTCTTGATGCTTGGGTCGCGCGGCATTCCGCTCCCTTACTTCTCCATCATTTCGATGAATCGATCGAAGAGATAGGCCGCGTCGTGCGGCCCGGGCGAGGCCTCCGGGTGATACTGAACGCTCATCGCCGGCACGTCCTTCAGCCGGAAGCCTTCGAGGGTCCCGTCGTTCAGGTTCTCGTGCGTCTTCTCGACGGCGAGCCCGCGAAGGGAGTCGGCGTCGACCGCGAACCCGTGGTTCTGGGAAGTGATCTCGACCGCGCCGTCCTCGGTGCGCTTCACAGGATGATTCGCGCCGTGGTGCCCGAAGGGAAGCTTGAAGGTTTTGGCGCCCGCCGCGAGGCCGAGGACCTGGTGGCCGAGACAAATCCCGAAGACCGGCACCCGCCCCAGGAGCTCCCGCGCGGAGCGGATCGCATACTCGAGAGGCTCGGGATCGCCCGGACCGTTCGAGAGGAGAACTCCGTGCGGTTTGCGGGCGAGGACCTCTGCGGCCGGAGTCTCCGCGGGAACGACCGTCGTCCGCACGCCGTGCCGGGCGAGCGCCTTCAGGATCCCCCGCTTGATGCCGAAGTCGTACGCCACCACGTGGAGGCGTCCCTCGGCCGCCGCCTCAAACTCGTAGGGCGCGGCGCAGGTCACTCTGCGGACCAGATCCGAGCCCGCCATGCTCGGCACTTCTCTCCGCACTCGCTCGGCGCCCGGAGCCGGCCGGTTTCCCTCCGTGGCCAGAATCGCGCGCATCGCTCCTCGAGTCCGGATGTGCCGGGTGAGCGCGCGGGTGTCGATTCCAGAAAGTCCGGGGATTCCGTGCGTCGCGAGGTAATCAGGGAGAGTCCCCTCGGAGCGATGGCTGCTCGCGATGGGGGAGAGGTCCTTCACGATGAGGGCCTCGACCTGGACGCGGTCCGACTCCTCGTCCTCGCGGTTGATGCCGTAGTTCCCGATGTGAGGGTACGTGAGGGTGACGATCTGCCCGCAATAGGAGGGGTCCGTGAGGATCTCCTGGTATCCGGTGAGGCCGGTGTGGAAGACCACCTCACCCCGGGCTTCGCGCCTGGCGCCGAAAGGAGTCCCCTCGAAGACTCGACCATCTTCGAGGACCAGGTAACCCCTCTCGTCGCTCTGCACTAAAAGGCAATTCTAGTCCAGCGGCGCCCGCTTGCAAAGGCGCTCGAGACCGCCGTGTTAGACTGCCGCCGGTCATGTCCGGGAGCGTTCTCTCCGGCTGGGTCGTCACCGAGACGCTCCTCTCGCGAAAGCCGGCCCGCGGCAGTCTCGGAGTCGCGGCGGTGAGCGTTCTCGTTCTCTTCGCCGGGTCGCTCGTCTACTGGACGAACGCCGCCGGACTCGCGCCGTATCTTCCCGCGAGCCGCGAAGCGATCTTCGACAGGTCCGAATACTGGCGACTGTTCACCTCGATCCTGGCTCACGCCGACCTCGAGCACTTCGCCGCGAACGCTCTGGTGTTCGGACTCCTCGCCCTCCTCCTCTACGGCTACTACGGCGCGCTCGTCTTTCCCGTCCTGTCGCTCGCGACCGGGGCTCTGACGATCGCTTTGTCGCTTTCGACCTACGCGCCCAGAACACTTCTCGTCGGCGCTTCGGGGGTCGTCTACTGGATGGGCGCCTTCTGGCTCGCGCTCTACCTCCTCGTCGAGCGGCGGTTCGGACTCGGAAAGCGGACGGTGCGCGCTGCGGGGTTCTCGATCCTCGTTTTTCTCCCGACGGTCTTCGAACCGGAGGTAAGCTACCGCACGCACGCGATCGGCTTCGGCCTGGGCGTCGCTTTCGGTCTCGGGTATTTCGCCGCGCGCAAAGGGGCGCTTCGGGCGGCGGAGAAAATGGAGATGGAGTGAGACTTCGAATCTTTCTGGCGCTTCTCGTCGCCGCTCCTTCGGTCGCGGCCTCCCAGCGCGAGCCGGTGTTGAAACAGATCGCCGTTCCCCATCCTTACTACTACCGGGAGATGTATCTCCCTCAGCTCACCTCGGGGCCCAGCTCCGTCGCCTGGAGCTCCGACGGACGCTCTCTCTTCTTCTCGATGGCGGGCTCGCTCTGGCGTCAGGAGCTCGGCTCCGAGGTCGCGGTCGAGCTCACCGCGGGGCCGGGATACGACTATCAGCCGGATGCGTCGCCCGACGGCCGATCCATCGCCTACGTGAAGTACGACGGCAGCGCCATGGAGCTCTGGCTTCTCGATCTCGAGACCGAACGCTCCCGGCCGCTCACTCGGGAGGGGCACGTGAACGTCGAGCCTCGCTTCTCTCCCGACGGAAAGCGCCTCGCGTTCGTCTCGACCGCGTACAACGGCCGGTTCCACATCTTCTCGATGGACGTGGCGAGCGGCGGGATCGAGCGGCTCACCGGCGAGAACCGGAGCTCCCTCCCGCGCTACTACTACGGTCCGTTCGACCACGAGCTGAGCCCCGCGTGGTCGCCCGATGGAAGCGAGATCCTTTTCGTTTCGAACCGCGGAAGAGTCCACGGCACCGGCGGCTTCTTTCGCATGAAAGCGACTCCGGGCGCGGAGGCGCGGGAGATCCACTACGAGGAGACCAACTGGAAAGCGCGCCTCGAGATCTCGCCGGACGGAAGCCGGATCGTCTACCCTTCGTACCTCGGACGGCAGTGGCACCAGCTCTGGACGATCCCCTCGACCGGAGGCGACGTTTTCCCTCTCACCTACGGCGAGTACGACAACACCGCGCCGCGATGGTCTCCCGACGGAACCCGGATCGCGTTCGTCTCCAACCGTGGCGGCTCGACTTCGATCTGGATTCAGGAGGTCATCGGCGGGGAGAGCTTCCCGCTCGCGGCGCGGGAGCGGCGGTATCGCCGGCCGATGGGGCGGATCCTGATCTCCGTGCCCGCTTCCGCGCGGGTCTCGGTCGAAGGCGCCGACGCCCGCGCGTACGCCCCGGACGACGCCTGGATCCACGCCGACGACGCGTTCGTCCGCTCCGAGCGGTCGTTCGAGAAACACTACTTCCATACCTCGGGCCGTTCCCAGGTCACCGTCCCTCGGGGAACGGTAACGATCGAAGTGACGAAGGGGCTCGAGTATCGGCCGGAGCGGCGGACGATCTCAGTGGGCGAGGTTTCCAGCCAGCCGGTGTCGGTTCCGTTCGAGCTCGGTGCGCTCGAGGCGCTTCCACCCATTTCCGGAGAGCGCTGGTCGAGCGGAGACCTCCACGTCCACATGAATTACGGAGGCGCCTACCGGAACACACCCGAGCGCCTGCGGTCCCAGGCCGAAGCGGAGGACCTCGAGGTGGTCCATAACCTCATCGTCAACAAGGAGCAGCGCGTCCCCGACATCGAGTACTTCGAAGGCGAGCCGGACCGCGTGTCCAGGGAAGACTTCCTGCTCTTCCATGGACAGGAGTTTCACACGAGCTACTGGGGCCATCTCGGCCTCCTCGGGCTCACTCGAAACCTGGTGATTCCCGACTACGCCGCCTATCCCAATACCTCGGCGAAGAGTCTCTTTCCGCCGAATTCCGTGGTCTCCGATCTCGCGCGCGCGCAGGGTGGGCTCGTGGGATACGTGCATCCGTTCGACGCGGCTCCGGATCCGGAGCGCGATCCGTCGATTTCCCACGCTCTGGTGGTCGACGTCGCCCTGGGAAGGGCCGACTACCTCGAGGTCGTGGGTTTCAGCGATCACCGCACGACCGCGTCGGTCTGGTACCGGTTCCTCAACAGCGGCTTCCGCCTCCCCGCCGGCGCGGGCACGGACGCGATGGCTAACTTCGCCTCCCTCCGCGGACCCGTGGGATTGAACCGAACCTACGTTCGGGTGCCCGAGGGTCCCTTGAGTCTTCCCTCGTGGCTCGATTCGCTTCGCCAGGGGCGAAGCTTCGCGACCAACGGACCGCTCGTCGCCTTGACGCTTTCCGGAAAGGGGCCCGGAGACGTCCTCGACGTTCCCTCGGCGGGAATCGAGGTCCCGTTCGCGGCGTCGCTCCGGTCGATCGTTCCCGTCGATCATCTGGAGGTCGTCTGCAATGGCGAGGTCGTTCGGGCGATCGAGCTCCCGGGGGAGCGCGACCGCATCGACTTCGATGGAACACTCGCGGTTCGAAAGCCCGGGTGGTGCGTCCTTCGCGCGTGGAACGAGGGGCCTTCGGAGAGGGTGCTCGATTCCTATCCCTACGCGACGACGAGCCCCATCTACGTGACCGTCGCCGGCCGGGAGGCGCGGTCTCCCGAGGACGACCGCTACTTCATGCGATGGATCGACCGCATTGTCGAGTCCGTCGAAGCCCACACGGATTGGAACAACCCGGAAGAGAAGGCGGAGGTCCTGGGAATGCTGGACGAAGCCCGAGCCGTCTATGCCGCGCGGAGCGGCGGCCGTGCTACCATCGATCCGTTCCATCAAAAACCCGGGGGAGGAACCCAATGGCGAACGGTCCCGTAGCGCCTCAGCAACCGCAGAAGAAAGGCCTGAGCCCTCTCGCTTGGGTGGGAATCGGATGCCTCGGCCTTCTGGTCATCGGAGGCATCGTGGCGACGATTGCCACCGTATTCGTGGTCGGAAAGGTGAAGGAGGTCGCGAGCGAGATGGAAGACGATCCGGTCGCGACCACGGCGAAGCTCCTCGCGGCCGCGAACCCGGACATCGAGCTGGTAGGGACCGACAAAGAGAACCGCACGGTGACCTTCCGCGACGTGAATACCGGGAAGGAGCTCACTTTCCGCTACGACGACATCGAGCAGGGGCGGGTTACGTTCACGTCGGGCTCCGAGACCGCGGAGCTCGCGGTCACGCCCGGAGAGGAAGGAGCGGGCGGGCTGACCGTCAAGACCTCCGAAGGAACCGCCACCTTCAGCGCCGGAGGAGATGCGGCGAACATCCCCGATTGGGTTCCCGTTTACCCCGGCGTGACGCCGACGAACAACTTCTCCGCCGAGGGCACCGGACAGCACACGGGAACCTTCAGCTTCAGCTCCGATGCGGACGTCGAGTCCATCCTGGATTTCTACGACGAACAGGGGAAGCAGGCGGGGCTCGAGACGAAGAGCCGGACCACCACGGGCGAAGGGGCGATCTGGGTCGCGGCGACTTCCGATGACAGCCGTGGACTCACCGTCATGGCCTCGAAGCAGGGTGGCGGACTGGAGGTCGTCGTGAGCTTCACCGAGAAACGCTGACGAAACCAACGATTACCCGCGACCTCCCCTTGACGACCGAGGGCCGGCGAGAGTAAGTTAGCTCACACCTCAACCCGAATGCGCGCCGCTCCGGGAAGCCGGGGAAAGGGCGTCTTATGGCCTGGAAGAAACGAACGGCCAGCCGGAGGTCGGTTTGCGTTCTCTCGTCCCATCCGTTCGTTCTCCGGGAGTTGAAGCTGGTTCTCACTCCCGACCGTTTCCGGCTCCAAGTGAGAAGGGTCGCCTCCTCGCCACTGGATGACTCCGATTGGAGCGCGAGAGCGCCCCTCTACGTCGTGGACGCGCAGCTTCCGCAGCCCACGGCGGAAACCCTCATCATCACGATCGCGCGGCGATTCCCCCGATCCCGGATCCTGGTGGTCTCCGATCGCTTTCGCGAAGACGAAGCCTTCGGACTCCTTCGGCTCGGGGTGAAAGGGCTCGTGCCCTATAGCGATCTCCACGAGAAGCTTCCGCTCGCGCTCGACACGGTCGCGGAGGGCGGATTCTGGGCGCCTCGCGCTTTGTTGTCGCGCTTCTTCGATACCCTCGTCGCTTCCTCCCGGAGCCGTCCGCAATCCGGCTTCTCGGCTTCGATCACCGGCCGAGAGCGCGAAGTGCTGGAGGCGCTCCTCGACAACCTCGCGAACAAGCAGATCGCGGACCGACTCCACATCTCCGAGCGAACCGTCAAGTTCCACGTCTCGAATCTCCTCGCGAAATTCCAGCTCTCCCGCCGGCAGGATCTCATCCTTCACTGCCTCGGCCTCGCGGCGCGCGACCGCGCCACCGCGATAAGCCGCCGTCTAGCGCCGGAGCCATAGCCAGAACCACGCGAGCGCCAGGGTCGCGATCGTCACCGGCGCTCCGACCCTCGCGTGCCGGCGCCAGCCGATCTCGACTCCGAGCCTTCGGGCCTGGTCGAGCACGATGATATTGGCGATGCTTCCGACGACGAAGAGATTGCCGGCAAGGGTGCTGGAGAGCGCGAGGATCGCGCCCGCCTCGGGACCCTTCGCGTGGGGAAGAAGGAGCATCACCGCGGGCACGTTGGAGACGAGGTTCGAGAGCCCGGCGGTCGCGAGGAAGAGGCGGCCCGGCGCGGCGAAATCGATTCCGAGCGCATCGAGCCCGCGCATCGCGACGCCGAGCGTTCCCGAGTACTCGAGAGCGCCGTTCACCACGAAAAGCCCCACGAAAAGCACCAGCAGGTGCCAGTCGACGAGCGCGAGAATCTCGCGAGAGGCCATGCGTCGGCTGCTGAGAAGCAGCCCCGCCGCGCCCAGGGCGGCGACGTCCCGGGGGAAGGAGGTAGCGAGGAAGAGGAAGACGAGACCTCCGATCACCAGAAGCCCCTTCAGCGTCTGCCAACGGTCGAAGGGTGGGGATTGCACGACGGGCGCGATCGCGTCGGACGCCTCCCAGCGTCCCCGCACCGAGAGGACGATGACGAGCCACACGACGCCCAGACCGAGCAGGGAAGGAACGCTCGCGTCGAGGAGGTATCCACCGAAGGAGAGCCGCAGGCTCTCGCCGATGAGCATGTTCTGCGGGTTCCCGATGAGGGTCAGCGCCGAGCCGACGTTGGAGGCGCAGGCGAGCGCGAGGAGGAACGGAATCGGATCCAGCCTCCGGCGGACGCAGCCTTCGATCAGGACCGGGGCCATCGCGAGACAAACGATGTCGTTCGCCAGAAGCGCGGAGAGAACCCCCGCGACCAGGATGAGCCAGCCGAGGAGCGCTCTGGGGCCTACTTCGAGCGCCGCGATCTTCCGGGTGACGTGAGAGTAGAGGCCGCCCAGCCGGAACTGTGCGGATACCACCATCAGACCGAAGAGCAGCGAGATCGTCGGGATGTCGACGAGCTCGAGCGCCCCCTCGGGGCTCGTTCTGCCGGCGACGACGAGCGCGATGGCTCCGAGAAGCGCGATCCCGGTGCGATCGAGGGCGAGCCCCGGAAGCTCGCCCAGGATCATGCCGATGTAGACGAGGATGAAAATCGTGAGAACGAGCGGGTCCACTCCGTTCGGTCCTACTCTTCCTCGGTAGTCCCTTCGCGACCCCGGCCGCCGTATGCGAGCGCCATTGCCCGCTCGGTGACCTTGTCGTAGAGCCGTTCGAGCGATCCACGGATCTCGGGGTGGGGCTTCCAGAAGTCGGGGAGCCCGAGTCTTTTCAGAAGAGAAGCCGAGACCGCGGGAGGCTCGACGGCGATGGGGATCGCCTCGAAGCCCTCGCCCAGCTTCCAGAAGTGGTCCATCGACTCCTCGAGGCTCGCCTCGGCCCGCGCCGCCGGCCGGCCGGAGGCTTCGGCCGCGCGGCGGCGGCGGATCTCCCGGAGCAGCAGCTCGCGGGATTTTCCTCTCCAGCGGAAGAGGAGAAACGGGTCTTCATCGAGCCGCTCCGCGAGCACGTAATAGAGGGCGGCGACGTGCTTGCAAGGCTCGACCTCGTCGGGGCAGCTGCAGCTCATCTCGAGCTCGCGCGTCGAAGCGGGGAAGAGCGGCAAGTGAATCTCCGCGAACAGGTCCTCGATGTTCTCGGGCATCTCGCCCGAAAGAAGCTTCGCCGCGAAGAGCGCCTGAGACGCCAGCGCTTCGACCGCCCGCTTCCATTCCTCGTCGGTGAAGACCCGGAGGATCAGCTCCACGTGGTACGGCTCGTAGCGCGACCCCTGGACGTCGGCGGTGACCCGGCCGGGCTCGATCGAGACCGTGAGCACCCTCTCCGCCCGCGCGTAGCGTTTGCCGCGCTCGAGCCGGCGGGCGACGCCGATGGACTCCATGACCGCCCAGAAGCGATCTCCCCACCAGCGCCGGTGCGGCCTCGAAGCCTCCGACATCGACCCTTAGACCTCCACCGCTTCCTTGCGGAGCTCGAAGAGCTCGCGCAGGCTGTCGGTCGAAAGCTCGGTGATGAAGCCCTCGCCCGACTGGATGACCGCTTCCGCGAGCTCCTTCTTGCGCTCCGCGAGCTCGTCCACCCGTTCCTCGACGGTGCCGGCGCAGATGAACTTGTACACCGCGACCGACCGCTTCTGGCCGATGCGGAAAGCCCGGTCCGTCGCCTGATCCTCCACCGCGGGGTTCCACCAGCGGTCGTAGTGGAAGACGTGCCGGGCCTCCGTCAGGTTGAGCCCGAAGCCCCCGGCTTTCAGCGAGAGCACGAAGACCGGCGGACCTTCCTTGTCCTCCTGGAAGGAGCCGATGAGACGCTCGCGTTCCGTGGCGGGGACGGCGCCGTGAAGGAACAACACGTCGACGGAAAGGGCTTCGCGCAAGTGCCTTTGGATCAGCTTTCCCATCTCCGCGTACTGGGTGAAGATCAGCGCCCGATCGCCCTCCGCCAGGAGCTCCTCGAGCATCTCCGTGAGCCTTGTCAGCTTTCCCGAGCGGTTCACGAGCGAGCTTCCGTCGGCGAGAAAGTGCGCCGGGTGGTTGCAGATCTGTTTCAGCCGGGTGAGCGCCGCGAGCACTTCCCCCTTTCGTCCGATTCCTTCCGAGGCCTCGATCTTCTCGATACTCTCCGAGACCACCGCCTGGTAGAGCGTCGCCTGCTCCTGGGTGAGGCTGCAGTAGACCTTCATCTCGTTCTTGCTCGGAAGATCCTTGATGACCGTGGGGTCGGTCTTCAATCGGCGAAGAACGAAGGGCTCGACGAGCCGGCGGAGCTCGGTGGTGGCCGCGGGATCGCGGTAGCGCTCGATCGGCAGCGCGTATCGCCGGCGGAACGAAGGTTCGGTGCCCAGGTACCCCGGGTTCAGGAACTCCATGATCGACCAGAGCTCGGAGAGCCGGTTCTCGACCGGAGTTCCCGTGAGAGCGATTCGACGAGACGACAGGAGCTTTCTCAGCGCACGGGTCTGCTTGGCCTGCGGGTTCTTGATGTTCTGGGCCTCGTCGAGAACGAGGCCCGCCCACTCGACCCCGTTCAGGCGCTCGAGATCGCGGTGCACCAGGCTGTACGTCGACACCACGAGGTGATGGCGCGCGGCTTCGTTCTGGAAGCGCTCTCCCTCGTGGCGCTCCTGGCCGTGGTGGATCAGAACCCGGAGCGTTGGAGCGAATCGCTCCGCTTCCTTGCGCCAGTTCGAGACGACCGAGGTGGGGCAGATGAGGAGCACGGGGCGGTCGAGCTCACCGTTCTCCTCGAGGTGCAGCAGGAGCGCAAGGACCTGAATGGTCTTTCCCAGGCCCATGTCGTCCGCGAGACAGGCGCCGAGGTTCCATCGCCCCAGGAACGAGAGCCACGACAGGCCGTGCTTCTGGTACGGCCGGAGCTTTCCGTGGAACGATCGCGGCGCCTCGAGGTGGGGAAGCTCCTCCCTGCCCGCGAGCCGGGTGAGAAGGGTCTCGATCCATCCCGTCGCCTCGAGATCGGTGACGGGGAGACTCCCGTCCCGCGGACGTCCGAGCTCGAGCTGGAGAACTTCCCCGAGAGTCATCTTCGGCGCCTCGGGCCGCGCTTGGAGGGCCGCGAGCACTTCGTCGACCCGCTCGGGCGAAAGCTCGACCCATTGCCCGCGCACGCGAACCAGGGGCTGCTTCATCTGCGCGAGCTCCAGGAACTCCTCGCGCGGAAGGTTTTGCCCTCCGAGGGCCACCTGCCAGTCGAACTCCACGAGCGCCTCGAGACCCAGGGGACTGAGAACGCTCCTCGGGCCGCTCGGCGATGGCGTCACCCGGAGGCTCAACCCGACGCCGCGCTCGCGCTTTCCCCACCACGACGGAAGCAGGATTCCGAATCCGCTTTCGCGCAGGAGGTACGCGCCCTCTTTCAGGAAGGCATAGGCCTCGCTGAGATCGAGCGAACAGGACTCCGGTCTCGACTCCTTGAGGCTCTCCTCGATGGGAGGAAACAGGGTGGCCGCCCGGCCGAGGCCCTCGAGCACCATCTCCTGCGGCCGCGAGAGAAACCTCTCGAGATAGCGCCAGGTGGTCCCTCCGTGCTCCCAGACGCGGGCCACGGGCACGAGGAGGCTTTCGTCATCGACCGCCTGAAGGAAGAAGCGGAGCTCCCAGGCTTCCGCCGCCGGCTCGTCGCCGCCGTTAGCGGCATCGGGCTCGAGGGGAGGGTCCAGGCGGAACGCGATGCGGAAGGGGGAAGCCTCCTCCTCTTCGAGCTGCGCCTTCCAGTCGAGGAGCGCCTCCGCAGGTCCTTCTCCGCCCTCGAAGTCGCCGCTTCCGTCCACCAGCGAGGATAGGAGCTCTTCCCCCGTCGACTCCACGAAACGCGGCCGCAGCCGGAGACGGGTAGCCGCGCGGCGGACGAAACGATCGACGAGGGCGGAGAGAAAGCTCCGCAGGAGCGCGTCCGACGTGAGCTCGCCCTCTTCCGAAGGGGACAGCGCCCGGCACACCGGGGGCATGGCCTCGCGAAGCGCGTCGTACCGATCGATCTCCTGCTCGACCAGCGGCTCCCAGCGGGAAAGCGACGCATCCGCGCCGGGGACGAGCGCCGGAAGAAACCGCTGGCGCGCCAGGAGCTCGAGCGCGAAGCGGGCGGCGACCGTCCAGTACCTCACTCCCGCTCCCAGGCGGAAACGATGCAGATCCAGCTCTTCCGGGGTCGGGAGCGTGACGAGCCAGTCGAGGGCGGCCTCGGGCGAGAGCGTCAGGCCGGAGACCCTCCAGGGCGCGAGACGGCGCTCGCCCCTCGACGTCGCTTCACGCTCGACGAGAAGCTCGGGAGAGGGCAGAGGCGCATCCCCTTCCGTCGGAAGGACGAGGGTGACCCGCTTCTCGAGAGCCTCGGGCCTGGACTCGGGGTCGGCGAGAGGGAGAAGGAGACTCGAAACCATCCTCTCGATGGGCAGCTGAAAGGGATGATCGGGTGGCGCGGACGAAGCTCCGCCCTGAGCTTCCGCCCAGAGAAAGAAACGTCCTGTCCTGGGAAGCCAGTTCCCGTGTACGACGATCACGCAGGGGACTCGGGGAAATCCTTTCGACGCCGAGGACCTGTGCCTCGGCGAAACGGCCAACCTCCAAGATTAGCGAGCCGCGCGAAAAGAATCAAAGGCGTCCGCAACGACGTCGAGCCGGATATCTCCGGGCTCGAGCTTCGACGACTTCTGGCTGCGGGGCTTCCCGAATCCAGGCGACCCCTGGGGTCTCTACAGCTTCGGCGGAAACCCGCCCATCAACTTCGGT
>DAISKN010000063.1:0-2407 GCA_036820975.1 Acidobacteriota bacterium
CCGTTTCTCGCAAACGAATTCGAAGCCCAGGTAGATTAGAGCCGCCTGCAGCAGGACGATCAGCGGAATCCCCCGAAGGTAGTCCATCGAGAGAAACGAGGCCCCGGTGAGCGGCGCCGATAGAAGCAGCAACGGGTAGAAACGAGATGCCGAGCCCGAAATCCTCTGCACGAGGGCGGCGCCGATCCAGATGAAGAACGCGAACAGGACGAGGTTCACGACGGCGGCCGAGAGGGGCAGCGAACCGCCAGCGCGGTGGACGAAGGAATAGAGGTAGGCGTCGAGGCTCCCGTGGTACAGCTGCCCGTAGAAATAGATCGGACGACTGACGCCTTCAGCGATGTGCTTCGCCATCAAAAGCGTCACCGATCGGTCCGAGTTCATCCACGCGAGCGGATTTCCGAGGTGGGGAAGGCGCGTGAGAACGACGAGCGACAGAACGACGCCGAACGTCAGGAGGACTTTCCACGACGGAGCCAGGGCGCCTCGGTGGAGAAACCCGTTGACGAGCAGGAGGGGGACGAGCGTCAGAAGGAGCGGGCCGGCCGAAAGAAACGCGGGAAACGCGAGCCTCGGCACCGAGGGAGCGAACGCCGCGAGGACGAACAGCACCGCGTTGACGTACAGAAGCGCGCCAAGAGCGACTCCAGGAGACACGCGAGGAATCTTATGTCGAGCAAGAGCTTCGGGCGCAATCGAGGCCTGGCCTCGAGCGTCCCGGCGGCTACCCTCTGACGGGCGAATGCCGGCGGTGCAGATGCGGGCCCCGGCCCACAATGCAAAGCGCGCCAATTTCCTTGCGGACTTCGACTGCGTGCGTCGAGCGTGCGCCGTAGGCTCTGGAGCTTGACTTGATGCCCTCGTCTGAAGACAGTGACTCGTGGCCGCGGATTCCGGGACGCCCCAAGAAAGACGGATCGCGCCTTCGGCGGAGTCCTCGCGTACCGACCGGCTCTTCCCTACCCTGACCCCGGACCAGGTCGCGCGAGTCAAGTCTCACGGGCGCGTCCGTCCAGTCGTCCGCGGGGAGCTGCTTGCATCGGCGGGAGAGCTTGTCGAGTCGTTCTTCGTGGTCACCGCGGGGTCCGTCGAGATTGTTCGGCTCCTGGCGCATGCCGAGGAAATCATCGCGGTTCAAAGGCCGGGCCAGTTCACGGGAGAGCTCAGCATCATCTCGGGGCGGCGCGCGCTCGCGAGCCTCCGGGTCGCCGAGCCGGGAGAAGTGATCGACGTGAAGCGGGACGATCTCCTGGCTCTGGTGCAGACGGACGGCGAGCTCTCCGACATCTTCCTGCGAGCGTTCCTGCTTCGCCGAATCGAGCTCATCGCTCAGGGACTCGGAGACGTCGTGCTCATCGGGTCGGTCTTCTGCCAGAGCACGCTCCGGGAATTCCTCACCCGGAACGGACATCCCTACACGTTCGTCGACCTCGATCGCGATTCGGGAGTGCAGGATCTGCTCGATCACTTCGGTGTCGGCGTCTCTGACGTGCCGGTGCTCATCTGCCGCGAGACCGTGGTGCTGCGGAACCCGACCAACCTGCAGGTGGCCGACTGCCTGGGTTTCAACGACGCGATCGATCCCGTGCGCCTCCGCGACATCCTCATCATCGGGGCCGGGCCCGCCGGGCTCGCGGCGGCGGTGTACGGCGCTTCGGAGGGGCTCGATGTTCTCGTCGTCGAGTCCGAGGCTCCCGGCGGACAGGCCGGCTCCAGCTCGAAGATCGAGAACTACCTCGGATTTCCCACTGGAATCTCGGGTCAGGAGCTCGCGGGGCGGGCGCTGACCCAGGCGGAGAAATTCGGCGCCGAGCTCATGATCGCGAAGGGAGCGCAACGGCTGTCGTGCGAGCGGAAGCCGTACTCTATCGAGATCGAAGGCGACATGCGCATCCTGGCGCGGACCGTCGTCATCGCGTCCGGCGCGCGATACCGGAAGCTTCTCGTCGACAACCGCGAGCGCTTCGAGGGTGCGGGGGTGTACTACGTGGCCACACCGATGGAGGCACAGCTATGCCGCGGCGAGGAGGTGGTCATCGTGGGCGGAGGGAACTCGGCGGGCCAGGCCGCGTTGTTCCTGGCGCAGACGGCGGCGCGCGTGAACATTCTCGTGCGTGCCGCCGGACTCGCCGAGAGCATGTCGCGATACTTGATTCGACGCATCGAGCAGCACCCCGGCATCGTATTGCGGTCGAGAACGGAGATCGTGGCTCTCGAAGGAGAGAGCCATCTCGAGCGAATGAGCTGGCGCGACAACGAGACCGGCGCGGTCACCCGTCACGACATCCGTCACCTGTTCTCGATGACCGGCGCGGTTCCGAGCACGAAGTGGCTCGACGGCTGTGTCGCTCTCGACGCCGACGGCTTCATCAAGACGGGGCCGGACCTGACGGAGGAGGACCTCGCC
>DAISKN010000063.1:2417-15975 GCA_036820975.1 Acidobacteriota bacterium
GGCGCTGCTGTTCCAGTGGCGGGTGTTCTGGCCCGCGGCGCGCTGGCCGCTCGCAAGAAGGCCGCGTCTGCTCGAAACGAGCAGGCCCGGAGTGTTCGCCGTGGGCGACGTGCGCGGGGGCAACGTCAAGCGGGTGGCGTCGGCCGTCGGCGAAGGGTCCATCGCGATCACCTTCGTCCATCAGGCCCTCTCGGAATGAACCCTCTCGCTATCTCCGTCAACGACTAACCGACGATGCGGACCCCTCGGCCACCCCGCATCCTTTGAGCGTTGTCGTACGCGAACATCGCCGCGAGCGCGCCGGCCCAGGTCCAGCCGGCGGCGAAGGCGAGGAGCGCGGCCGCGCCGCCGACGCACAGGGACACGATTCGCGTCGTCCGGCGGGGATCCCGGGCGAAGCGTCCGGTCAGAATGGCCTCGAGCGCCTGACCGCCGTCGAGGGGCAGGATGGGCAGGAGGTTGAATACGCCCCAGGCGATCGAGACCCACATGAAGTCGCTGAGCGCGAGGTAGGTCCATCGTGAAGCCGGTCCCAGCCCGAAAGTCTCGAGGAGGAGCCACACCAGACCGCCGAGAACGAGCCCGATGGCGGGGCCCGCGAGACTGATGACGAGGCGCTCCCTCCAGCCGGCGCGGCCGTCGTTCTCCCACGTCGTCACCCCGCCCATGGTGTAGAGCTCGACCCGCGGCCTGTGCCGGTAGAAGCGGGCGGCGCCGACGTGCCCGAACTCGTGAAGGAGGACCCCGAAGCCCGCGACGAAAACCCAGACGAGGATCTCGGAGAAGCTCCGGCGCGACAGGCCGGCCATCAGCACCATGACCAGGAAGAACGTGAACCGCACGGTCACCAGAGTGGAGAACAGCCAGAAGAAGACTCCGTGCCGGCTCACGACCGGCCGGCTCACCAGCGGGCCTTCGATTCCCCGGTTCATAGGACTCAGCGATTCCATTCTCGCACGAGGGCATCCCGCGACCCATCGGAGTATATTCACGGGGATCGTGCTCTACCGCGACGACCTCGCCTACATCCACGACGCCCGTTTCGGAGACGTCGCGCGGAACGCGGCTCCCGTCCTCCTTCGGGCTCTGGCGCGCGCGGGACTCGAAGACGGCCTCGTCGTCGATCTCGGCTGCGGAAGCGGGATCTTCTCCGAGCCCGTCGCCGCCGCGGGGTACCGCGTCCTCGGTATCGACAGCTCCGAGCCGATGCTGAGACTCGCGCGCCGGCGCGTCCCCGAGGCGACGTTCCGTCGAGCGTCCCTCCACGAGGCTGCGCTGCCCCGCGCGGTCGCCGTGGCCGGAATCGGAGAGTGCTTCAACTACTTCGTCGAGCGGCCGATTTCGGAGCGCGGCCTCTCCGGCCTCTTTCGCAGGATCCACCGAGCGCTTTGGCCCGGCGGAATCCTGCTCTTCGACATGGCGTCTCCGGGCCGTGTTCGAGGCCCGGGACCGGCGAAGTCCCACGTCGCGGCATCGGACTGGGCGGTACTGGTGACGGCGGAGGAGGATCGGACCCGGAACGTTCTCACCCGGCGCATCACCTCGTTCCGGAAGGCGGGCACGCGCTATCGGAAGAGCGAGGAGGTCCACCGCCAGAGGCTCTTCGAGAGGAGCGTGGTATTGGAGCTTCTTCGCCAGGCAGGTTTCCGGGCGCGGTCGCTATCGGGCTACGGAGACCACCGGTTCCCGCGAGGGCTGGTCGGCTACGTCGCCGCGAAAGCGACTTCGGGACGCTGACGATCCAGAATCTCGACCCTTGCGTCTCCGCCGCAGTGTCGGAGGACGAGGCTCTCGAGCTCCCGCGCCGCTGCTTCCAGCTCCTCGAACGGGATCGGCGGCATCACTTCGAGGACGAGAATCGCGTTCCGGGTCCCCTCGGTGAGCTTCGTCCGATCCGCCTCCTTCCAGTTCCATCGGCGGCAGATCGCGCTGCGACCGTCTTTGTAGATCACCTCGCCCGGTTTCGGCGATCGCTCTTCGCTTTCGCCGAGAAGCTTCACCGGGGGCTCCGCGGCCGAGGCCCGGGTGAGAACGATGTCGCCCTCGATCGCGTCGAGGTCCTCGCCCCCGGCCGGGAGGAGATGGGTGAGCGAGACGACGTTGTAGAGATCGACCAGCGGATTGATGGAGCGAAGGGGCTCGCCTTTGAGGGCCCGGCGGGCCAGGTTCTCGATGGAAGACGGGTAGTCTTTGGGCCTGGCGCCGAAGGCCCGGTACGCTTCACGCCAGCAGAGAATCCGCGGATGCTCGGCGAGAGGGCCGCTTCCGAGGCGGGAGAGCGCGCTCTCCTGGGCCGAGCGCAGAAGCTCCGCCTCGTCGGATCGTCGGGTGTTGTCGATCGCGCGGAGAACGACGAGCGCGATCCGGGCCTCGGGGAAGAGCGCGAAGAACTCCGGCGTCGCCTCGAGCTTCATCGCGCTTCGACGGGAAACGCGCTACCGAGGATGTGATATCCCGAGTCGACGTAGAGGACCTCTCCGGTGATCCCCCGGGCGAGGTCCGACAGCAGGAACGCCGCCGCATCGCCCACCTCGGCCGGGTCGGTATTGCGCCTGAGGGGGGCGAACGTCCGGTGGTGCTCCAGCATCCGCGAGATCCCGTGGACTCCCGAGGAAGCGAGGGTCTTCACCGGACCCGCGGAGATGGCGTTCACCCGGATCCCCCTCGGCCCGAGGTCCGCGGCCAGGTAGCGCACCGACATCTCCAGAGCCGCCTTGGCGACGCCCATCACGTTGTAGTTGGGTACGACGCGCTCGCCGCCGAGGTAGCTCAGAGTCAGGATGCTCCCTCCCCCGGTCATGAGCGGCGCCACCCGGCGGGTGAGAGCCGTCAGCGAATAGGAAGAGACGTCCTGCGCGATGCGATAGCCTTCGCGCGACGTCTGCACGAACTCGCCGTCGAGCTCGTCACGAAGGGCGAAGGCCACGGCGTGGACCGCGAAGTCGAGACCTCCGAGCTCGCTCTCGAGGGCGGGCACCAGGGCATCGAGCTCTTCGTCCTTCGTCACGTCCAGGGGAAGGATGACGGGGCTCTCGAGCCCCGCCGCGAGCTTGCGCACGTTCTCCTCGAGCCTCTCACCCTGATAGGTCAAGGCGAGCCGCGCGCCCTCGCGTGCGGCCGACTGCGCGATTCCCCAGGCGAGCGAGCGCTTGTTGGCGACCCCCACCACCAGCCCTCGTTTTCCCTGCAAAAACATCCGAAACCCTCCGTTGGGAAGTGACGGCGGACTATACAGCAGGAGAGCGGCCCGGGCTAGATTGCCTCTCGAAGGCGCGGGCGACGCGCAGGAGGAGGAGCTCGCGTCGAGGCGCCGCCGCCAGCTGGAGCCCGACGGGAAGGCCGTCTCCGGTGAAGCCGCAGGGGAGCGAGAGCGCGGGAAAGCCGGTGGTGTTGAACGGCCCCGGGAGCCGGAGGAGCCCGGTTCGAAGCTCCTCCCCGTTATCGAGGACCGAGGCCCCAATCGGAGGCGCGGCCGCGGGAGTCGATGGCGCCGCGAACAGGTCGATGTCCTCGAAGGCCCGCCGGAACGAGGCGACGACGACGCGGCGCACCCGAAGCGCAGCCAGGTAGTCGGTCGCGGGAACGAGGAGCCCCAGCCTCAAGAGGTCTCTCGTGTCGTCGCCGTAGTCCTGGGGGCGCGTCCGGATGTTCTTCTCGTGATAGCAGGACGCCTCGGCGAAGGCGATGGTGTTCCGGCACGCGCCCTGGAGCTCGATCTCGGGCACGTCGATCTCGACGACGGCAGCACCGAGGCTCTCGAGCGTCCCGAGGGCGCTTCGCACCGAGGAGTCCACCTCGGGCGCCAGGTTCTCGAAAAAGTACCGCGGGTGAAGGCCGACCCTTAGACCGCGGAGCGGGGCGCTCTTCGGCGGCTCCGGCGCTTCGTCGGACTCACCGGTCATCGCTTCGTACAGCAACGTCACGTCTTCGACCGTTCGCGCCATCGGTCCCACGTGATCGAGGCTCCACGAGAGCGGCGTCACCCCCTGGCGCGAGACCCTTCCGTAGGTAGGTTTGAGCCCCACGACCCCGCAGAGGGAGGAAGGGATCCGGATCGAGCCGCCGGTGTCGGTCCCGATGGAGCCGTAGCCGATTCCGCTCGCGAGCGCGACCGCCGAGCCGCCGCTCGAGCCGCCGCTGATTCTCGTCCGATCCCACGGGTTGCGGGCGGTGCCGTAGTGAGGATTCACGTTCGAGACGCCGTACGCGAGCTCGTGGAGGTTGGTCTTTCCCAGGAGCACCGCTCCCCGGGCGCGGAGGCTCGCGAGCGCCGGGGCGTCGCGGTCGGGAACGAAGTCGGCGTAGATCTTGGACCCCGAGGTCGTCCTGCTGCCCTTGGACCAGACGAGGTCCTTGGCGGTTACCGGGATCCCGTGGAGCGGCCCCAGGACCTCCCCGCGGCGGCGCATTCCGTCGAGCCGCCGCGCTTCCGCGATCGCTTCGTCGGGCAGGAGGGAGATGAACGCGTTGAGCTCCGAGAGCTTCTGCGCGCGATCCAGCTGACTCCGCACGAGCTCCTCGGAGCTCAGCTCGAATCGAGAGAGACGCAGGGAAGCGTCTCGTATGGAGTCCGGAGCGCTCACGACTCCCGCTCGAGCTCGCTCGCGAAAAGGGGCTCGTCCTCGGGGTTCTGGGGGGCCTTGGATTTGAGGCGGTCCATCGCCTCCCTCCAGGCGTCGAACCTCCTCTTCAGCCTCTCGGCATCGGGGGGCGGGAGATCCTCGAGCATGCCCTCACTTTATCAGCGGTTCGGACGCGAGAACACCGAGCTCTCCTTGAACGATGTATCGGAGCTCCAGCGAAACAGGATTCCGCCGATGAGCCCGAGAAAGGCGAGGAGCATGAGGATGGCGGCGATTTCCCCGGAGGAGACCGCGGAAGCCGACTCCTCCCCGGTAGAGGCTGCGAGCACCGTGAAGAGCATCCAGAATCTCATGGTCTATTAATAAGGAACGATTGTGGCATTCCTGTGGCAGCCCTTCCCGGAGCGGGTGCCATGGGTTAGATTGTTGATATCCGCTCATGACGACCAGAAACGCAGGACGGGTGGCCGTCGTCGACGACGAGGAGAACATCCGCGAGACGGTGGGCTATGCCCTGAAGCGGGAGGGATACCGCGTCGACCTCTACCCCGACGGCCAGGCGGCGTGGGAGAAGTTCACGCAGGGACTTCCGGACGTCCTGGTGCTCGACATCGTGATGCCCCGCATGGACGGACTCGAGCTCTGCCGCAAGCTCCGGGGCGTGACCGAGGTGCTCCCCATCATCTTCCTGACCTCCCGGGACGAGGAGTTCGATCGCGTGCTCGGCCTCGAGCTCGGAGGCGACGACTACCTGGTGAAGCCGTTCGCGGTTCGAGAGCTCCTGGCCCGGATCAAGGTTCTCTTCCGGCGCCTCGCGCTCCTCGAGAAATCGCCGGCCGAGCCCGAGGAGAAGCTCGCCCTGGGAGAGCTGGAGCTGGACCTCGCCCGCTACCAGGCCTCGTGGAAGGGAGAGCTCCTCGCTCTCACCGTCACCGAGTTTCTCCTGCTCCAGGCGCTCGCGCGGCGGCCCGGCCACGTCAAGTCCCGCGGGCGCCTCATGGAGGAGTGCTACCCGAACGACGCTTACGTCAGCGAGCGCACCATCGACAGCCACGTCAAGCGGCTGCGGAAGAAGTTCGTCCAGATCGACCCCAAGTTCGACGCCATCGACACGGTATACGGCGTTGGTTATCGCTACCGGGAAGGCTAGCGCCTCGCTCCCGCTCCGGAGGTTCCTCTCCCGGCTCTGGATACGTCTTCTCGCCTTCAACGTCCTCCTGGTGTTTCTTCCCGCGGCCGGAATCTCGTATCTGACGATCTACGAGCGGAAGCTCCTGCAGTCGCAGGAGGCCTCGATGGTGCAGCAGGGCCGGCTCCTCGCGGCGGCGCTCTCCGAAAGGGGCGCGCTGGACCTCGCTCTCGCGGAGCCGATCCTCGCGCGTCTCGAGCGACAGACTCCCTCGCGAATCCGGGTCCTCGACCGGGACGGATGGCTCCTCTGCGACACCAGCCGTCTCGGGCCGCGGCTCGTGGAGGAGGAGACGGCCGAGCCGCCCGTGCCCGAGACCGACCCGCGCTCCGGGCTCCTCTACCGGGTGGGAAGCGGGCTCTTTCGCCTGGTGGGCCCGCTCCTCGCGGACGTCCAGCCGGAGATCGGACTCGCTCGGGAGGAAGCCTATTCACCCGACGCCCGTTTCGACGGCATCGAGATCCGCCAGGCGCTCTCGGGCTCCTACGGGGCGGCGACCCGCATCACCCGCGGCGGCCAGCGTTCGGTGACGCTCTACAGCGCCCTTCCCGTTCGAAACGAGGGAGAGGTCGTCGGCGCGGTCCTGGTCTCGCAGTCCACGTTCCACATCCTGCAGGACCTCTACGAGGTCCGGCTCGCCGTCTTCCGCTACGTCGTCGGCGCCGCGGGGGTGGCCGCAATCCTGAGCCTGATGCTCTCGGCGACGATCTCCCGTCCGCTGGAAAAGCTGCGCTCCCAGGCGAAGGCGCTCATCGGACGCGGCGGGCGGCTCGTCGGAAGCTTTCCCGGCTCCACACGGCTCGACGAGATCGGAGACCTGAGCCGCGCGCTCTCGGAGCTCTCCTCGCGGCTCGAGGAGCGCATGCGGTTCATCGAGTCGTTCGCGGCCGACGTCTCGCACGAGTTCAAGAACCCGCTCACGTCGATCCGTGCCGCGGCCGAGATGTTGAAGGACGTCGAGGATCCCGGGGAGCGCGCGCGTTTCGCGGGAGTGGTCGAGCGGGAGATCGCGCGTCTCGAGCGGCTCCTCTCGACGGTGCGCGAGGTGACGCTCGTCGACTCGGAGATCGAAGAGCCCGCAGCCGAGACCGTCGATCTCTCCGGCGTCCTGAAGGGTCTCGCCGGAGCCCCGCGCTACCGGGAGCGCGGTATCGAGATCGAGCTCGAAGCGCCCGCGGCGGGAATCGAGGTGCGGATGCCCGGCCACCGGGTGGGGCAGGTCTTCGAGAACCTCCTCGACAACGCCCTGAGCTTCACCCCGGACGGGGGAAAAATACGCGTCGAGCTGGGAGCCCGGGGAGCGGAGGCGGTGGTGCGCGTCGAGGACCAGGGTCCCGGCGTTCCCGAAGGGCACCGGGAGCGGATTTTCGACCGCTTCTTCACCTGGCGTCCGGACGACCGGAGGGCGCGGGAGCACACCGGGCTCGGGCTCGCGATCGTGAAAGCGGCAGTCGAAAGGTACGGAGGGTCGATCGCTCTGGTGCGCTCGTCCCTGGGCGGCGCGGGATTCGAGGTGCGGCTACGCCGGCTTTGACCCGAGAAGACGCGCGGGAAGCAGAATGATCGCCCGCAGGAGCTCGAACACCCCGGTGACGGCGATGCCGACCAGACGGAACGGCAGCAGGAACAGCCAGACGAAGGGGTAGAGGACGAGCGCCAGAAGCGCCGCCGGCCAGCACACCACCAGCAGAATCATCCAGAGCAGGAATTTCGTCATCTCGATCGATCGGTACGAAGGCGCCCGGGGAAAAGTTCAGCCCGAGTGCACCAGGGCGAGGAACTCCTCCTCGGAAAGGATCTTCACTCCCAGCTCTTTCGCCTTCTCCGCTTTCCTGGAGGGCTCGCCCGCGTCCTCGCCGACGACCACGAAGCTCGTGCTCTTGCTGACCGATGACGTCACCCGGCCGCCGCGCTCCTCCACCAGGCGCTTCGCGTCGTCGCGGTGGAGCTTCTTGAGAGTCCCGGTGAAGACCACCTTGGTTCCCGCGAGCGTCTTCTCCTTCTGGCTCGCCTCCCAGACGAGATCGAGGCCGTTTTTCACCATGTCCTCGATCACCCGGCGGTTCTTCTCGTCGGCGAAGTACTCGACCACCGACCGCGACACCTCCTCCCCGATCTCGTGTACCGCGAGGAGCTCGTCCTCCTTCGCCTGCATTATCCCGGCGAGGCTTCCGAAGTAGGACGCGAGGACTTGGGCCACATGCTGGCCCACGTTTCCGATCCCGAGCCCGAAGAGGAAGCGATCGAGAGGCGCTCTCTTCGAAGCCTCGATGGCGTTCACCAGGTTCTGCGCCGACTTCTCCGCGAAGCCGTCGAGCGGAAGCAAGTCCTCCTTCTCGAGCCGGTAGAGGTCCGAGAGGTCTTTGACCAAACCTCGCTCCACCAGCTGGGCCACCGTCTTCTCGCCGAGAAAATCGATCTCCATCGCCCCCCGGCTGGCGAAATGCTGTATGCGCCCCGTCTGCTGCGCCCGGCAGCTCCAGCCACCGGTGCAGACGTGGTACGCGCCCCTCGACTCCACCGGGGAGCCGCAGACCGGGCAGACGGAGGGCATCTGGAACTCCGGGGGATCGTCCTTCCGGTGCTCGAGGAGGACCTCCACCACTTCGGGAATCACGTCGCCCGCTCGCTGGATGCGCACCCGGTCCGAGACGCGCACGTCCTTCCTCCGGACTTCGTCCAGGTTGTGGAGGGTAGCGCGGCTCACCGTGACCCCGGAGACGTCGACCGGCCTAAGGAGCGCGACCGGGGTGAGCTTCCCCGTCCGTCCCACCGACACCGCGATGTCCAGGACGTCGGTCACTTCCTGCCGCGGGGAGAACTTGAAAGCGATCGCCCAGCGGGGGCTCCGGGAGCGGGAGCCGAGCTCCACCTGCTGATCGCGGCGATCGACTTTCACCACGATCCCGTCGAGCTCGTAGTCGAGATCGTCGCGGCGGGCTTCGAGCTCCCCGTGGTAGGCGACGACTTCGTCGAGATCGTCGCAGAGCCGGCTCGTCGGGTCGATGCGAAAGCCCCAGGCCGCGAGCAAGTCGAGTGCCTCCCTCTGGGAGCGCATCGCCACGGAGTCCGCGTACATCACTTCGTAGGCGAAGAGATCCAGCGGCCGGCTCGCGGTGACCTTGGTGTCGAGCTGCCGGAGCGAGCCGGAGGCGGCGTTTCGGGGGTTCGCGAAAGCTTCCTTTCCCAGCTCCGTCATGCGCCGGTTGAGGGCCTCGAACTCCTCGAGCCGCATGATGGCTTCGGCGCGCACGGCGACGGTGCCGGGAGCGGGCCGCTCTTCGGCGAAAAGAGACAGCGGAAGCGACCGGATGGTCTTCAGGTTCTCGGAGACGTCCTCCCCCACGGTGCCGTCGCCGCGGGTCGAGCCCCGTAGGAAACGCCCTTCCTGGTAGACGAGCTCCACCGAGAGCCCGTCGAACTTGGGCTCGGCCATGTAGCTCACCCGGGAGAGCCCGAGCCCCCTCTCCACCCGCTTTCCGAACTCGCGCACCTCGTCCTCGCTCATCAGAGACTCGAGCGAGAGCATGGGGGCGAGGTGGCGCACTTCGCCGAAGGCCTCCTGGACCCTTCCGGAGACGCGCTCCGTCGGGGAGTCGGGGGTCTTGAGCTCCGGGAACTCTTCCTCCAGATCCGAAAGCTCGCGCAGCAGCTTGTCGTAAGCGGCGTCCGCGATCGACGGGCGGCCCTGGACGTAGTAGAGATGGTCGTGGTGCCGAATCTGACTCCTGAGGTCCTCGATGCGCTCGCGCGCCTCGAGCTTCGTCAACGAGCGGCTCCGTTGCCGTGGAACCGGGCCTTGATCCGCCTCCCGAACTCCTCGGCCTTCTCCCACGGTCCCGGGAAGCGATCGCGGACGCGGTCGCGCAGGCGCGCGACGAACGGGACTTCGCTCGAGAGGAGGGCGACGGCGACGAGCAGGAACAGCACCCCCTGCAGGAACGGCAGGAAGAGTCCCACCACTCCAAGCGGGAGGAGAAGCAAGCCCAGCGTGATCTTTATCCCGCGCCAGACGGGGTGCGTCGCCGAGCCTTCGAGGCCCTGGTCCATGTACTCAGATTAGACGAACTAGCTCCCGGCCCGGAAATGGGGCACGGGACAATCCGCCATCGTGCGCAGCCCCGGCTCGAGCTTCGGCATCGAGGGCACCATGGCCACGAGCATCGCGATCGTCGCCTCGTCGCCCGCGACCCCGTTCTCGAAGAGAAGGGTGACGTCGGGTCGACCCTTGACCGCGATCCGGTCGAAAGGCTTCTTCGCGCCGACGTACATCTGGAGGTCGAGGCTCACCGCTTCCTTGCCGTTGACGAAGCCGCGACAGACGTGGTGGATACCCGCAACCTGTCCGGCCTGGACGGTGACGTGAGGCGTCTTGACCCGGGTCTTGGCGAGGACCGGCTTGATCGTCTCGTCCACCCGCTCGAGATTCCAACCCAACCCCTCGGCGACGAGGTGGGTCGACTCGAGAAGCCCCACGTGGCCGAGCTCGTTGCTCTTCACTCCTTTGCGGAACCGGGCTGGAGTCATCCCCGCGCCCACCTTCTGCTGGAGGTTCGGCCTTCGGGTCGCGGCATTCACCACGCGCTCGATGGCGACCGACTTCACCTCGAGGCAAGGGGCGGTCGCCGCGAGCGCCATCGTGTCCATGACGAAGCCGGGATTCACGCCGGTTCCGAGAACCGCGACTCCCATTCCCTTGGCGTGGCGGTCCAGATCCTTGGCCTGGGCGGCGAAGCGCACGTGCGGAAGGAGGAGCTCCTCGCAGGAGCTCACCACGTGGGCGCGCGCGTCGACGCACTGCTTGATCTGGGGTAGCGCGTCCTTGAAGCGAGAGCTGGTGGTCAGGATCGCGACGTGAGGTCTCGTGACCTGAAGGGTCTCGGTCGCCCGGTCCGAGACGCGTACTCCCGACGGCCGCGACAGACCGGAGAGATCCGCGACGTCGCGCTGGAGCTTTCCCGGATCGACGTCGATGGCGCCCACGAGCTCGATGTCCCGGCGGGAGAGAATGACCTTCGCCGTTTCCAGACCGATTTGACCCAGTCCGTACAGCACCACTCGGAGCCGCTCCGGAGCTTTCATCCAACGTACCTCCGCGACATGACGACGGGAACCAAACGGCGAAGATTATCTCAATCCCGCCACGGCGAGCAATGTATATTGGGCCCTCGATGGCGATGCTCGATCCGCGCGACCCGTACCGCCCGCCCCGGTCGAGCCCCGGTTCCGCGAGGCTGTCGCCCGCCGCGACCGCCTTCGCCCTTTTCTTCGTGGTCCTGATGGCGAACATCGGGATGGGACAAGCCGTCGGTGTCTTGGGAATCAGCGCCGACTGGCTGCTGGTCGCGACCCCTCTCGTTCTTCTGGTGTTCACGGCGCTGTTCGTTTTCGGATTGCGCCTGGACCCGAAAGAGACTCTGCTCCTGCGTCTTCCGACCTGGCCCGACTTCCTGATCGCCATCCCGCTGGCTTTCTCGTTCGTGATCCTGAGCGATCAGCTCTCGACTCTCACGTCCGATCTGGTGCCGGCGGAGCTCTCGGAGCAGCTCCGGGAGGTGCAGCTTCGATGGCTTCGGGCCTCGACCCCGGGCGAGTGGATCGGCAAGCTCGCGACCATCGGGGCGGGCGCGGCGATCTCGGAAGAGCTGATGTTCCGGGGGTTCGTGCAGAGCGCGTTCTCCCGCAGCATGAGGCGGGCGAGCGCCGTCCTCTGGACCTCGTTCCTGTTCATGGCCCTCCACATCCTTCCCCTTCCCTCCTTCGCCGCGGCGGGGCTGGTCCTCGGAATCGCCGCGCTCGCGACCCGCAGCATCGTCGTGCCCGTGGTGATCCACTTCCTCAACAACGCCTCGGCCCTCGCGCTCGTGAACCTCGCGGGCCTCGAGACCCTCGGCGAGCCCGTCTGGATCCCGCCCGGAATACTGATCCCGGCGGTCGCGATTTTCGTGCTCTGCGTGAGCTACTACGCGAGGCGTCTCCTTGCCTGAGACCGAAGGCTTGTTCCAATCGCCTCCCTCCTTCTCCCGGGAGCTCGATTCGGTTCCACCGGGCCGGCGGCGCCTCGGCTGGCTGGTGGTCGCGGCCGCGGTCCTGCTCGGGACCTCGGTGCTTTTCCTGCTCTTCGTCTACTCCCTGTACTTCAGCAACCCTCCGGCGATGCAGGCCATTTTTATCGAGACCCTCTCCCGCGAGACCTCGCGCCGGCTCGATCCCGACGCCATGGAGCGGGCGGAGGATCTCGACGACGCCTTCCGGGGCCTTTCCGCAGCCAACGACGCCGGAACCCTCGGCTTGCGGGAGCTGTGGGCGGTGATGCGCTCTTATGCCGAAGCCAGCGCCGACGGGACGATCGACTCGGACGACGTCGACGCCATCGTCGAGAGCATCCGCGAGGCGGTTTTGGGAGCTATCGCGCCCCGACGGCTGTAACTGTCGCCCAAGGCGCTACACATTTCCCCGAAGGCGCCCGCTGTAGTCACCCCGGATACGATCGGCCCGGTCGCGATTCCGACTCGTCCACCACGATAACCCCTGTACCCGCAGAGCGGTACCGGCGTGAAGCGGCGGGAGCTCACCCTGGCACGGGAGTTGAAATAGAGGTTGTTGCATCGGTTGGGGGAGACGCAGGGTGCGGAGGGTTGGGAACCGCACCCTGCGTTTATTTCATCGCCGGAAGGTGAAAGAGGGCGATTCCCGCGAGGAGAAAGGGAATCCCGAGCGCAAGGCTTCGGTGGGATGCGAACCAGCCCACGGTCAAGAGGTGCACCACCAGGCTTCCGTAAATGGCGAGGAAGAGGCATCGCCGCCAGGAGGTCGCGGTGCCCATGGCCGCGAGCGCCAGCGTCTCGATCGCCGCCGAGACCAGGAAGCTGACCCCCATGAGGGGCCAGAACGACAGAGCGAGGTGGACGGGAAGCCCGGCGATCTCCGACGACGCGTTCGCGGCGAGCGCGCTCTCGTAGGGCTTCGACGCCTCGAGCCTTCGGTAGATGAGCCCCTTCAACGGCGTCCAGAGCAGGATCAGGAATACGGCCATCCCGAGACCCTGCCAGGTCGGTCCCTCCTGAAGGTACAGGCCCAGGGCGAAGACGAGGACCGAGAGAAGGACCACGAGCACGAGCTTGCGCGTAGTGGCGTTCACCGGGATTGCCCGAGCTCGCGCGCGACCAGGGAGGCTTCGGTCTCGGCCTCGCGCACGACGCGGAAGCTCCCGTCCTCGACTACGACTTCCGCGGGGCGAGGGCGAAGGTTGTAGTTCGAGCTCATGGCGAACCCGTAGGCTCCGGCGTCGAGAATCGCGAGATGCTCGCCCCGTTGGGGCGCGGGAAGCTCTCGGTCCCGGGCGAAGAGGTCGGAGCTTTCACAGACGGCGCCCGCCACGTCGAACGTCCGCACCTCGCGCTCCCGCCGGGCGAGCGGGACGACTCGATGGTAAGCCCCGTAGAGCGCGGGCCGCAGGAGATCGTTGAGGCCGGCGTCCAGGACAACGAACTCGCGGCCGTGGACTCGCTTGACGTAGAGGACGCGCGCCACGAGCGCGCCCACGGGACCGAAGAGCACGCGTCCCGGCTCGGTGAGGAGAGTCACTCCGAGCTCGCGAAGAGGCTCGGCGACGCCTTCGGCGTAGGCATCGAGGGCGGGAGTCGCCTCTCCGCGATAGGGAATCCCGAGGCCCCCGCCGATGTCGACGTAGCGAATCGCGACTCCGCTCAGAGCGAGCAGCCCCACCAGGGCCGAGAGCGCCCGCGCCACCGGTGCGTCCTCGATCGCGGGCAGGCGACCTTGG
>DAISKN010000064.1:0-1318 GCA_036820975.1 Acidobacteriota bacterium
CGGGCCCATCGAGGCGTCGCTTACGCCCGCGTCGGTCGTGGAAGCGAGCGCGAGCCTCCTCGAGCTGGGAAAGGCTACCTACACAAAAGAGTGCGTGGCCTGCCACGGCGCTCTCGGAGACGGTGAAGGCGAGGCCGCCTATCTTCTCTTCCCCCGTCCGCGGGATTTCACGCGCGGCGAGTACCGGCTCGTCTCCACCTGGGATCGGGTTCCCACCGATGAGGACCTGTTCCGCACCATCTCCCGGGGGATGCCGGGCTCGGCCATGCCTTCCTGGTCCCATCTGCCGGAGAAGACCCGTTGGGGACTGATTCATTACATCAAGACGTTGTCGACGCACTCCCTCGAGATTCAGGAGACCTACACTCCGACGAAGCCTTTCGAGGAGGGCCGGGGTCTTCTATCGGTACCCCAAGAGCCGCCGTACGACCAGGCCGCGGCGGCGCGGGCGCGGGAGCTCTACAAGCAGAGCTGCGCCGCCTGCCATGGTGAGACCGCGCGGGGAGACGGACGGCAGGACCAGATCGACTCCAAGGGACGCCCGACGAGGCCGCGCGATCTGACCGCGGGCATCTTCAAGGGCTCGCCCGAGCCGGAACAAGTCTACCGTCGCATCGTCGCCGGGCTTCCCGGCTCACCCATGCCCATGAGCCCCTACATCTACGGAGAAGACGCCTGGCATCTGACCCACTACGTTCTCTCGCTCTCGAGTCCCGCTCAGCAGGCGAAAAACGAAATGAAGAAGTTCCGCATCGTGGCGTCCCGCGTACCCTCCCTGCCCACTCATCCCGACGACGGCATATGGGGCGGGACGGAAGCGGTGAATCTTCACTTGATGCCACTCTGGTGGCGGGACAGTCGGCCGGAGGAGCTGACGGTCAAGGCGGTGCACGACGGGGACGAGATCGCGTTCCTCCTCGTATGGCCCGACGCGACTTACGATCACACCGCGATTCGGCCTCAAGACTTCCGCGACGCCGCCGCGTTGCAGCTCTACCCCGGCTCCGACCCGCCGTTTTTCGCGATGGGTCAGCTGGGCACCGCCATCAGCCTCTGGATGTGGAAGTCGGAGCGCCAAGCGGACATGGAGCCGGCGTTCCAGGAACTCGACAAGGTCTACCCCAATATCGGGATCGACTCCTACCCGAATTCTCTGCGCTCGCCGCTGGAGCAGCCCACTCGCTACGCCCTCACTCTCGAATCCGACCCCACGTACGTGACCGGCTGGGGTGCGGGCAACATCGTCTCCGACCCGAGCCCGAAGAGCGCGACCGAGGAGCTGACCGCGCAGGGGTTCGGAACGCTGCGGGCGAGACCT
>DAISKN010000064.1:1328-15963 GCA_036820975.1 Acidobacteriota bacterium
GAGACCTTCCATCGACAGGGAAGTGGACGGGACCGGCGTCTACTCGACGGGCTCGTACCGCGTTCTGTTCCACCGCCGGTTGAAGACCGCCGGCCCCGACGGCGTGCCGTTCTCACCCGGCGGCCGCTCCTCGGTGGCCTTTGCGGTGTGGGACGGAAGCTCCGGAGATCGAGATGGAAAGAAGTCCGTGACGATATGGCAGGAGCTCGTCCTCGCTCCCTAGCCCAGACAAAGGAAGCCCAAGATGACGCGACCCGACGAGACGAACGGAGTCGACCGGCGCCTGTTCCTGAAGTTCCTGGGCGGCGCTTCGCTCGCGGCCCTCGACCCCGCCTGCACGTTCCTCACGCCCACGGTGCCCGCCGAGAATCCCCTGAGCCGGACGGTCTCCCGGGAGTGGGAGAAGATCTACCACGATCAGTATCGCTACGACTCGGCGTTCGACTGGGTCTGCTCCCCGAACGACACTCACGCCTGCCGCATCCGCGCCTACGTGAGAAACGGAATCGTGGTGAGGAGCGGCGCGACGTACGACTATCAGGACTACGCCGACCTCTACGGAAACAAGGCCACGGCGAACTGGAACCCTAGGCAGTGCGCCAAGGGGTATACCTTCCACCGCGTCATCTACGGTCCCTATCGGCTGCGCCATCCCATCGTTCGTCGGGGATGGAAGGAGTGGGCCGATGCGGGCTTTCCCGCGCTCACACCGGAGCTTCGCTCGCGGTACAAGTTCGACGCCCGGGGGGACGACGAGTTCATCCAGATGAGCTGGGAGGATGCCTTCCGGAACATCGCCCAGGCTCTCTCCGCCATCTCCCGCCACTACAGCGGCGAGGAGGGAAAGCGCCGGCTTCTCGACGAAGGGTTTCAGCCCGAGATGGTCGAGGCGATGGGCGGAGCGGGGACCCGCACCATCAAGACGCGCGGAGGCATGGGACTCCTGGGCGTTCTCGGGAAGTACGGAATGTATCGCCTCTGCAACAGCCTCGCGCTCCTCGACGCCCAGGTGCGCGGTGTCGGCCACGAAGAGGCGAAAGGGGGTCGCACCTGGTCGAACTACACCTGGCATGGAGACCAGGCGCCCGGCCAACCCTGGGTGCATGGCCTCCAGGCCTCGGACTGCGACTTCAACGACCTCCGAAGCTCCAAGCTCATCATCATGGACGGAAAGAACCTGGTGGAGAACAAGCTCACCGACTCCCACTGGTTCATCGAGTGCATGGAGCGGGGCGGGAAGATCGTCGTCATCGCTCCCGAGTACGGACCTCCCTCCACCAAAGCCGATTACTGGATCCCCATTCGTCCGGGCACCGACGCGGCTCTCTTTCTCGGCATCACTCGACTGATGATGGAGAAGGGGCAGTACGATCGGGAGTTCGTCGAGCGCTTCACCGATTTTCCGCTTCTCGTGCGTCACGACAACCTGCAGCGGCTCCGGGCGGAGGACGTCTTTCCCGCTTATCAGTCGTCGATCGCGGCCGACGGTCCCTCGATGAAGATCCAGGGGCTCACGGCGGAGCAGCGCCAGACGATCGGCGATCGGGTCATCTGGGACCAGGAGAGAGGCGAGCCCCGGGCGATCACCCGGGACGAAGTGGGTAACCGGATGGCGGAGCGGGGCATCCGGCCCGCACTCGAGGGCACCTACCCCGTGCGCCTCGTCGACGGGAAGACCGTTCCCTGCTCCACTCTCTGGACGCTCTATCAGACCCATTTACGCGACTACGACCTCGACACCGTCGTCGAGATCACCAAAGCCCCGCGGAATCTCATCGAGCAGCTTGCAACCGACATCGCCACCATCTCCCCCGCTGCCATTCACCAGGGGGAGGGGATCAACCACTGGTTCCATGCCACCGAGATGAACCGCGCGGCCCATCTCCCGCTGATGCTGACCGGGAACTTCGGAAAGCCGGGGGCGGGCTGCCACACCTGGGCGGGGAACTACAAGGCGGCGCTCTTCCAGGGATCGCCCTGGACCGGTCCCGGCTTCAAGGGCTGGGTAGCGGAGGATCCCTTCGAGCTCAACCTCGATCCCCAGGCGAGCGGCAAAGACATCGTGGCCCACGCTTACAGCAAGGACGAGGAGCCCGCGTACTGGAACCACGGCGACGAGGCGCTCATAGTGGAAACGCCCAAGTTCGGCCGGAAGAACTTCACCGGCCAGACGCACATGCCGACGCCCACCAAGGCCATCCTCTTCACCAACGTCAACCTCATCAACAACGCCAAGTGGGCCTACGGGGTCATCAAGAACGTCAACCCCCACGTGGACCTGATCGTCTCCTTCGACATCCAGATGACCGCCTCCATCGAGTACTCGGACATCGCTCTCCCCGCGAACTCCTGGCTCGAGTTCCAGGGGCTCGAAGTGACGGCGAGCTGCTCGAACCCGTTCCTCCAGGTGTGGAAGGGAGGGATACCTCCGGTCTTCGACAGCAAGGACGACCTCACGATCCTCGCCGGTATAGCGAAGGCCCTTGGGGAAGTCACGGGCGACGAGCGCTTCGTCGACATGTTCCGCTTCGAGCACGAGGGAAAGCGCGAGATCTATCTCCAGCGGCTCCTCGATAGCTGCACCACCACCAAGGGCTACACCGTCAAAGACATCATGGGGGGGAAGTACGGGCCTTCCGGAGGGGCGCTCTTGAACTTCCGCACCTACCCGCGAATTCCCTTCTACGAGCAGGTGCACGACGACGAGCCCTTCCATACCGACACCGGCCGGCTCCACGCCTACGCCGACGTTCCCGAGGCCATCGAGTATGGGGAGAACTTCATCGTGCATCGCGAAGGGCCCGAGGCGACACCCTATCTTCCCAACGTCATCGTGAGCTCGAACCCTTTCGTGCGCCCCGAGGACTACGGGATTTCCGCGGCCGCCGAGCATTGGGACGACAGAACCATTCGCAACGTGAAGATGCCCTGGTCCCAGGTGAAGGGCACCAAAAATTTTCTCTGGGAGAAGGGGTTCCAGTTCTACTGCCTCACTCCCAAGACCAGGCACCGGGTCCATAGCGGCTGGTCGAACGTGGACTGGCACATGCTCTATGACTCGAATTTCGGCGATCCCTACCGTCTCGACAAGAGGTCGCCCTGCGTCGGCGAGCATCAGCTGCACATCAATCCGCAGACGGCCCGGGATCTGGGGATCGAGGACGGGGACTACGTCTACATGGACGCGAATCCCGCCGACCGGCCTTACCTCGGAGCGAAGCCCGACGAGTTCTTCTACCGGGTCTCCCGATGCATGCTCCGGGTGAAATACAACCACGCCTACCCCTACAACATCGTAATGATGAAGCATGCGCCGTTCATCGCGACCGAGAAGAGCGTGCGCGCCCACGAAAGCCGGCCCGACGGAAGAGCGCTTTCAGAGAACACCGGCTATCAGGCGAACCTCCGCTACGGGTCGCAGCAATCGGTGACGCGCAACTGGCACATGCCCATGCATCAGACCGACACGCTTTTCCACAAGGCGAAAGCCACCATGGGGTTCATCTTCGGAGGTGAGGCCGACAACCACGCCATCAACACCGTACCCAAGGAGACGCTGGTGCGCGTCACCAAGGCGGAAGACGGAGGCATGGGCGGAAAGGGCGTGTGGAAGTTCGCGACTACGGGGAACACCCCGGACAACGAGAACGACTTCATGAAGGAGTATCTCGCGGGCAACGTGACTCGAGTGAGGAAAGCGTAAATGCCCTATCACGAGCCCGATCCCAGCGACCCCAACGTACTCGTCGGCGTTTCTCTTCCCGGAGATGAGGAGATAACCCGGGAGATGGCCATCGCCTTCGCCGAGGAGTTCGCACTCCTGGGCTTCGACCAGAAGCGTCTCCTGAACGTTTTCCGAACGCCCGCCTACGCGGGAGCCCACCGAGCGTACCGTCTTCTCGGGGAGAAAGAGATCCTTCGCATCATCGGTGAAGCGACGAACGTCTTCGGTCGCTTCCGGGTCGTGGTTCACGACCGGCCTGAAGAGAAAGCCGCGAACCTGGTCCAGATCGAAGTCGGAGAATCGAAATGCCGAACGTAAAGAACTGGCAGATCGGCCGAGAGATGGCCTATCCCTACGATGCCCGCTTTCCCGAAAGGCAGTTCGCCTTCGTATTCAACATCAATCGCTGCATCGCCTGCCAGAGCTGCACCATGGCCTGCAAGTCGACGTGGACGTTCAGCAAGGGCCAGGAGCACATGTGGTGGGCGAACGTCGAGACCAAGCCCTATGGCGGCTACCCCCAGTCCTGGGACGTGAAGATTCTGAAGATGCTGAGGGAGGCCGACCCCGAAGGCCAATACTGGAGAGAGAATCTTTCCGACGGGCGATACGCCCCTTACGGCGAGTTCAACGGGAAGACGATCTTCGAAACGAACGACGTCGCGCTCCGGACCGAGAGCTCGCGGGTGCTCGGCTATCTCCCCACCGACGAAGAGTGGACTTCTCCCAACATCTACGAGGACAACCCCGTCGGGCCCAAGGGAGTTCGAAACGCGCTCCACACCACGGGAACCGAGCTCCCGGTGCACGACACCTGGTTCTTCTACCTGGCGCGCATCTGCAACCACTGCTCTTACCCCGCCTGCCTCGCCGCCTGCCCGAGACAGGCGATCTACAAGCGACCCGAGGACGGGATCGTTCTCATCGATCAGGAGCAATGCCGCGGCTACCGGAAGTGCGTCGAGGCCTGCCCCTACAAGAAGACCATGTATCGGGGAAACACCCGGGTGAGCGAGAAATGCATCGCCTGCTACCCGCGCGTCGAAGGAACCGATCCCGAGACCGGAGGCCAGCCGATGGAGACCCGCTGCATGGCGGCGTGCATCGGCCAGATCCGCATGCAGGGACTGGTTTCGATCGACGAGGACGGAGCCTGGGCGGAGGACCGGCAGCACCCCCTCTACTATCTCGTTCACGTGGCGCAGGTCGCCCTTCCCCTCTATCCTCAGCTGGGAACCCAGCCGAACGGCTATTACATCCCCCCGCGGTGGGTGCCGCGTCCCTACCTGGAGCAGATGTTCGGGCCCGGGGTGGAAAGAGCGATCGAGCGCTACAGCCATCCCGACCGCGAGCTTCTCGCGGTGCTGCAGCTCTTCCGCAGGTCCAACCGCATCATCTTCCGCTATGAGATCGAGGAGGGCCCGCTGGTGTACGAGGGGAGCTACCGCGGGAGAGACGTCCGCATCTACAACGACACGGTGATCGCCTTCGGCGCCAAGGGAGAGGAGCTCTTTCGAACGCAGATCGAAGAGCCTCTCCACGTGCGGGAGCCGATCCACGCGAACTCGATTTGAGGAGGCGCCATGGTGGAGCTAGCGGATCTCTCTCTCGCGCGTGCCGTCGTCGCCCGTTACTTGAAGTTAGCCCTTTCGAGTCCCCACGCCTCGAGCCACCGGGAGCTCAACTCCGGGCCCGCGGCGTCCGCTCTGAAGGAAGCGGCCCTGGTGCTTTCGATCGACTCCGGAGGGGTGACCGAGAGGAAACCCCCGCTTTCGGAGCTCGTCACCGGCTACGTCCGTCTCTTCGGGCACAGCCTTCGAGGTCGCGTTTGTCCTTACGAGATCGAGTACGGAAAGAAGGAGCCCATTCTTCAGGCCCAGGAGCTCTCCGACGTCAGCGGCTTCTACCGGGCGTTCGGTCTCGAGCCTTCCTCGACCGTGATCGAGCGCTGGGACCACATCGCCGTCGAGCTCGAGTTCGTCGAGCTCCTGTCGACGAAGGAGGCCTACGCCCTCGAAACCCAACAATCCGAGATGTTCGAAGTGACGCGGCATGCCCTCAAGCGGTTCGTCCGCGAGCACGTCGGGTTCTTCGGCATCGCCCTGGGCGCGACCCTGGAGGAAGAGGATCCAAACGGATTCTACGGCCGCATCGGAGTGCTGCTCGCGAGCTTCCTCACCGCGATCTCCCGCGAGCTCGGGGTCCCCGCGGGACCGAGGACGCTTCCCTTGAGCTCCGTCGAGGACGACGGCGTTCCCATGGCCTGCGGCGGTGGTGTCGCAAACGCCGACAGTCCCTCGTTCGAGGTCTAGGAGGAGCATGAAAATCGAGGAGTTCATCGAGCTCGAGCCATCTCTGGTCGAGGAGTCGGTGCTCCTGACATCGGATGCCTCCCCGCCCGCAACCCGGCTCCGATACCGCCGGGAGCGGAACGCCGTCTACGAGATCCCGGAGACGGAGAAGCGAGAGGCCGCATTCCTGGAGCTCGACTCCCGCTGGTTCGCACGGCTCGGCCTGGGCGCGCCTCTCCTGCGCCTGCTTCGTGAGTTCGAGTCCGTTTTGTCTCGCGTGTCGCGATGTATCGTCCTTTCGGCGGGTCGGTCCCGCGACGAGGGGGCGGATCTTCATGACACCCGCGAGACGATGCCGGCCCTCGCCATCAAGCTGACCCCGCATTCGCTCGCGCACTTCGAAGGTGTCGCGCCGTCGCTTCGAGGTGAGCTTCTGCACGTCGAGGACATGCTGGACCCCGCCTTCGGGTACGAACGGGAGGTCCCGACCCCGGAAGAAGGCGAGGTGTACGAGAAGCTCCTGAGAGACCGCTACCGTGTCCTCTGGAACACGTCGGTCGACGGCCGCCTCGCCGCCCGGGGACAGCTCACAGCAGGCGGCGAAGCCCGGAGGCGTCGAGAGTTCACGGCCACGTTCGCGGTGCTGGAGACGGACGTCGAAAGGCAGTTCGAGAGGTTCTTTCATGGCCGGCGGCCTTCCCATGGCGATCTCTTGAGCTTCGCCCGGAGCGTCGAGGGGCGTGCGGCGGGACGTTGCCCGCTCTGCCGGTTTCCCACGACGCGGTTTCTCGGCGAAGCCGAACCTCTAGACCAGCGCGTGGAGGAATCGATTCGTCGGGACTTTCCGACCTGGAGTCCCTCCCAGGGGGTCTGCGTCCAGTGCGCGGACCTTTACGAGGCGCGGGCGTTCGGGCGCGGAAGTCTAGTCAGTTCAAGACAATGAAATTATGATTCAGTTCGTAAAAGTTATGATTCTATTATCTGAATTGTCATCCATGGAAATGGATTTAGGCTGCTGCCAATGAACGTCCGGTCAGTAGATTCCAAATCACAAACTGACGAATCAAAGGGTTTACTCGATCGGACGACGGTGGTCTATCGGGGGCACATTTCTTGCTGTCGGTATCGATGGCACGGACCGAGGAGAATCATGAGCGCTAAATTTAGACTTCAACTTGCAGTGAGTGTATTTCTTCTGGCCCTGTCCGTACAGGGCTCCGCACAGGTCTACACGGGCACGATCGCGGGGAGGGTGGTGGACCAGACGGGCGCGGTATTGCCCGGCGTCACCGTCACTCTCAACGGACCCAAGCTTCTTCAACCCCAGGTCGCGGTCTCCAGCGAGACGGGGGCTTACCGCTTCGCCGATCTACCCGTCGGAACCTACACCGTCACTTGCGAGCTCGCCGGGTTCCAGACGGTGATCCGTGAGGATCTGATTCTGAACGCGGGCGCCACGGTGACGGTGAACCTCCAGCTCGGCCTCGCGCAGGTGGCCGAAGTCATCACGGTATCGGGAGAATCGCCCGTGGTCGACGTTCGCGAGACCGGTATCCCCCAGAGCTTCGACCGAGCGCGTCTCGAGAACATCCCGAGCGCGCGCGACCCCTGGGTGGTCATCGAGCAGACGCCCGGGATGGTGATGGATCGACAGAACGTGGGCGGAAACGAGTCCGGCCAGCAGTCGACCTTCGTCACCCGCGGGACCTCCTTCACCCAGAACATCTGGAACTACGACGGGGTCAACATCACCGACAACGCCGCCCAGGGGGCGACCCCGATGTACTACGACTTCGGCGCCTTCGACGAGATCAACATCACCACCGGCGGCCAGGACACCTCGATGCAGACGTCGGGCACCCAGATCAGCTTCATCATCAAGCAGGGCACGAACGACTTCTCCGGACAGGCGGCCTTCTATGGCACGGATGGGTCGCTCCAGAGCGAGAACGTCGACGCGGCGCTCCAGGCGGAAGGCGCGGGCGCGGGCTCGCCCATCAAGTACATCATGGATTACGGGTTCGACGTCGGAGGCCCCATCGTGCGGGACAAGGCCTGGATCTGGGGCGACTACGGCGTTCAGGACATCCACCGCGGCGTCGTCGGCTTCCTGAAGCCGGGCTGCACCGACTTGAACGACAAGAACTGCCTCAACGACGACCCCACTTTCCTGAGGAACTACAACATCAAGTTCAACCTTCAGGCGTCGCAGAGCAACCGGTTCAACTTCCTGCTCGGCTACAACAACAAGACGCGCGACACCCGGGGTGCCAGCGATCTCCATCCTCTGGAGACCACGTGGAAGCAGAGCGGGCCCGCCTACGTCTGGAAGTTCGAGGATCAGCACACCTTCAGTCCTTTCTTCCTGATGACCGGCCGCTTCGCGTATGTCGACGGAGGCTTCCGCCTCGATTACCAGGAGCCCGGGCTTCGAGACGTGCAGACGACCTATGACTACAGCACCGGGGCCTACGGGCGGTCCTACTACGACTACCAGACCACCCGGCCGCAGTACGTGGGAAACCTCGACGGCAACTACTTCCTCTCGAACGCCCTCGGCGGCGACCACGAGTTCAAGTTCGGCTACCAGTACAAGTCGACTCCCGTCGATTCCTTCAGTACCTACGGCGGCGACGCCTGGGCGGTGTTCGATGGCGGCGTCCCGGTGGAAGCCTGGATGTTCCGGAACGCGGGGATCGACTACGAGGGGATCTATCACGCCATTCACTTTCAGGACGTCTTCACCAGCGGTCGCATGACGCTGAAGCTCGGCGTTCGCTATGACTACCAGGCGGGGCAGAACAATCCGTCGCAGATTCCCGCGAACAAGGTGGCCCCCGACCTTCTTCCCGCCGTCGATTTCGCGGGGACGCCCGCCCTCGATGCCTGGAACACGTTCTCCCCTCGCCTCGGTTTCACCTACGACCTGTCGGGAGACGGAAAGACCATCGTCCGCGCCAACTACGGCCGCTACTACGACATCCTCGATCTCTACGGCATCGTGCAGAAGACGAACGGAGCCCTCTACGCCGAGATCGACTACCCCTGGAGCGACCTGAACGGCGACGGCTTCGTGCAGAGAGACGAGATCGACACCTCGGCGGTTCTCTACAACGCGAATATCGACCCGGCCAATCCGGCCTCGCTCGAGTCGCCGAACCAGATCGATCCCAGTCTCTCGGCCCCGGTGACCGACGAGTTCATCGTGGGCTTCGAGCGCGAGATCCGGCCGGAGTTCTCCCTGGGCGTCAACTACATCTACAAGCAGTTCACCAACATGCTCTGGGACGACTGGTATCCCGACGGAGGCGTTGTGGGAATCGATCAGCCATGGGTGGGCGTGACCCGCGACGACTTCGTCCCGACGACGGAGACGTTCAACGGCCAGACGATCACCTATTTCCGTCCCGGAGCGGGGGTCAACAAGACCGGGGACTTCGTCACCAACTGGCCGGACTACCACCAGCGCTACCAGGGCATCGAGCTCACCGCCGCCAAGAGGCTCGCCGACCGCTGGATGATGAACGCCGGCTTCACCTTCGCCGACCACCGCGAGTACTTCGAGAGCGACGCCGCGGTCTTCGATCCCACGAACATCGATCTCCGCGACGGCGAGCAGGTCTACTACGGAAGCTCGGGCAGCGGGAAGAGCGGTTTCTTCATGAACTCCCGCTGGAACTTCAAGTTCGACGCCATGTACCAGGCGGGCTGGGGAATCAACATCGCCGGCAAACTGAACGGCCGCGAAGGCTTCGTGTTCCCCGAGACCTTCCGCACCGGCTCGCGCCCCGGCGGCGCAGGCAGGGCGGAAGTGCTGTTCAATGCCCTCGGAGACACCCGCCTCGAGCACCTGTGGGTCGCGGATCTGCGGGTGGAGAAGCAGTTCACGTTCGGCACCCAGCGATTGAGCGCCATGATGGACATTTTCAACTTGTTCAACGAGCCAACGGTTCTGGGGCGCGAGCGCCGGCAGAACCTTACCACGGCGAACCGGGTACAGGACATCCTCTCCGCGCGCATCGTGCGGTTCGGCGTGCGCTTCAACTGGTAACTTCCACTATCGAGTGAAATTCGAGCCGGCGGCTTTACGGCCGCCGGCTCTTTCGTTTGTGCGCCTGTCATGGCGCGCAGCGCCATGACGGGCGCTGTCAACCGTGGAGCGAAAGCGAAACGGGAAGTGACTAGGAGTGCCCCGCAAGGGGAAGTCCTCTGGGAATCCATAGGCCCTCGCTCGACCGATTGGTAAGATGGACCGGTGGCCAGGAGGCGTAAGGCGAGAGGAGGCGGAGCGGCCGAGGCGTCGCGAACGGCGCGTCCCTGGCCCCGCCTTACCGGAATCGCCGCGGTCCTCGCGGTCGTGGCCGCGATCCTGTACGTCTCCGGGCTCACCACCCGGGGCGGGCTTCGGCCGAAGCCCTCTCCCAACGTCCTTCTCGTCAGCATCGATACGCTCCGGGCCGATTATCTCGGAGCCTATGGAGCGAGCGTCCCGACGCCGGCTATCGATGCGCTCGCGAACGGGGGAGTGGTTTTCGAGCGCGCGGTGGCACAGGTCCCGATCACCCTTCCTTCCCACGCGTCGCTCTTTACCGCGGCCTACCCCTTCGGCCACGGCGTCCGGGACAACGGCTCCTTCCGGCTGGCAGCCGAGAAACGCACGCTGACGGAGACGTTTCGCGCCGCCGGTTACCGGACGGCGGCCTTCGTCGGCTCCTTCGCCATCGACTCCCGCTTCGGCCTCGACCAGGGGTTCGAGCTCTACGATGACTTCTACGGCGATACGAGCGCGCTCGAGGACTTCGCGATCTCGGAGCGGCGCGCGGCGGACGTCCTCGCTCCCGCTCTGGATTGGCTTTCCCGAACCGGGGAAGCGCCCTGGTTCGCTTTCGTTCATCTCTACGACGTCCACGCGCCGTACGATCCCCCGGCGCCGTTTCGCGAACGATTCGCCTCCGATCTCTATCGCGGCGAGGTCGCTTACGTGGACGAAGCGCTCGCGGGGTTCCTGGAAAAGCTGCGGAGCCGGGGAAGGCTCGAGAACACCATCGTCGTCGTGACCTCCGACCACGGTGAGGGACTCGGGGAGCACGGGGAGCGCACTCACGGAATGTTCGCCTACGAGACGACGCTCCGCGTGCCCCTGATCTTCTCCTGGGAGGGTGTCCTCGCCCCGAGGCGGGTGGCTTCGAGGGTGCGCCTCCTCGACGTCGCGCCCACTCTCCTCGCGCTCGCGCGACTCGATCTTCTGCCGGCTTCTCAGGGATTCTCCCTCGTTCCCTTTCTCGAAGGCAGGAAGGATTCGACGGAGGATGAGAGCTACTTCGAAGCCCTCGCCTTCAACCTCAACCGCGGCTTCGCCCCGCTCACGGGCTTCTACCGGGGCGACCTCAAGTACGTCGAGCTTCCCATCCCCGAGATCTACGATCTCGAATCGGATCCCGGAGAGACGACGAATCTCGCGCGCGAGCGGCCCGCTCTGGTGGAGGAGATGGCCTCGCGCCTCGACGAGATCGAGAGGGAGGGCGCGACCGATCGCGACGATCAGAACCGGCTCGCCGTCGACGAGGAGACGCGCCGGCGTCTCCAGACGCTCGGCTACGCCACCGGGGCGGGTGCGGCGGCGCCGAGAAGCTCCTACGGCGAGGAGGACGACCCCAAGAGGCTCGTCCAGCTCTCCGACCGTCTCGATGACGCGATGGCCGCTCACGTCGCGGGACGAAGCGAGGAGGCGGTTCGCCTGCTGCGCGCCATCGTGGCCGAGCGTCCCTCGATGGCCAAGGCCTACGATGATCTGTCCTTCGTGCTGCGCGAAGCGGGACGCCTCGAAGGGGCCATCGCCTCGCTCGAGGATTCACTCGAAGCGAACGCTTCCACCCTCGCGATGAGGGCCCGCCTCGGGCTCTACCTGCAGGAAGCGGGGAAAACGGCGGCTTCCATCGGTCTTCTCCAGAAGGTCGTCGAGGAGAATCCCGGATACGCCGAAGCCTACAACTACATGGGGCTCGCCTACGCGCAGGAAGGAAGAGCGGACGAAGCCATCGAGACCTTCCGCAAGCTCCTCGATCTCGACCCGAGCTACGCGAGCGCGTACAGCAACCTCGGCTCCGTGTATCTCGCCCGGGCCCGGCACGCGGAGGCCGAGAAGGAGTTCCGCCTGGCCCTCGAGATCGATCCCCGTCTCGGCGCCGCCTGGAACGGCCTGGGAGTCGTCGCCGCGAGCACCGGACGGGAGGAGGAAGCGGTCGAAAGCTGGAAGCGTTCCCTCGATCTCGACCCCCGGCAGTACGACACCCTCTACAACCTCGGGACGCTCCTTACCAGGCTGAACCGATTTCCCGAGGCGGTGAGATACCTCGACCGATTCGTCGAGACCGCCCCGCCGGAGCGGTATCGAGACGACTTGCCCGAAGTGAAGCGCCTCGTCGCCGCCCTCAAGTCGCGAATGCAGGCGGAGCCGTGAAATCCAGGCCGAATCGGGCCGCCGTTCCCTTCGTCCTCTCTTTCGCCCTCGCCGCCGTCTCCTGCGCGAGAGCCGTCCCCTCGCGGCATGTCATTCTCATCAGCATCGACACCCTTCGGGCGGACCGCCTGGGGTGTTACGGGTACACCCGGGCGCGGACGCCGAACATCGATGCCCTGGCGGCGGAGGGGGCTCTCTTCGAGAACGCCGCCACCGCGGCGCCCCTCACCCTGCCCGCCCACTCGTCGATCTTCACCGGACGAACTCCTCTCCGCCACGGAATCGTGGACAACTTCGGCTTCCGTCTTCCCGACGAGGAGACGACGCTCGCCGAGAAGCTGAACGCCCACGGCTTCGCGACCGGGGGATTCGCGGGGGCCTTCGTCCTCGACTCCCGCTTCGGAGTCGCTCAGGGGTTCGAGACCTACTTCGATCGCTTCGAGGCTCCGAGCGAGAGCGCGACCGGACTCGGGGGCCACGAGAGGCCGGCCGACCAGGTCCTTCTTCCGGCGCTCGAGTGGATGGCGGGACTGGGCGAACGGCCGTTCTTCGCCTTCGTTCACTTCTTCGATCCCCATGCGCCCTACGACCCGCCTTCCGCGTTTCTCGAGGCGCCCGGCTCCGACGCCGCCCGTTACGATGCGGAGATCGCTTTCGTGGACTCGCAGGTAGGAAAGCTCGTGGCGTTCCTGAAAGAGCGCGGACTCTACGAGGACAGCCTCATCGTGCTCCTGGCCGATCACGGGGAGTCGCTCGGGGAGCACGGCGAGTCGACCCACGGCCTCTTCGTCTACGACGCTACGATCCGGGTGCCTCTCCTCGTTCGCGGCCGGGGGATCGTCCCGGGAAAGCGGATCGGAGCGCAGGTCCGCACCATCGACGTGATGCCCACGGTCCTGGAGCTTCTCGGGTTGACGACGGGCCCCGAAATCGAAGGTCGCAGCCTGGAGCCGCTTCTCGTCGGCCGGAGCCAGGATTCCGGTCGAACCGCTTACTTCGAGTCCCACTACCCGAGAGCTCATTTCGGGTGGGCCCCCCTGAGGGGACTCCGCACCGAACGATACAAATTCATCGACGCCCCCACGCGCGAGCTCTACGATCTGAGCTCGGATCCAGCCGAGACGACGAATCTCGCCTCATCGCAGCCGCGAGCGATCGAGGCCCTGTCGGCGGAGCTCGGAAGGCTGAGGGCCGCGGGCGGGAGCCCCCACGTCGAGGCGGCGGACCGGGATCCGAGAGCCGAGCAGAAGCTCCGCTCGCTCGGATACGTAACCTCGGCCGCTCCGGCGCCGGCGGTGGTGGACGAATCCCTCCCGGACCCCAAGGACAAAGTGGGAATCTTTCGCCGGGTGACCGAGGCCACGAATCGAACGCTCGCGGGCGATCTCGAGGGTGCGAGCGGCCTGCTGCGCGAGGTTCTCGAGCAGGACCCCGACGTCCTCGTCGCCTACATGATGCTCGGGAACTTCCATCTGCAGCGAAGGGACTATCCCGGAGCGGAGGGCGTATTCCGGAAGGCTCTTTCGCGAGACGATGGAAACGTCGACGCGACCTACGGCCTCGCGCGCGCCTACCAGGGATCGGGGAGGCTCGAGGACGCGGAGGCGGGTTTTCGCAGGGTCCTCGAGCTCAATCCGGACCACGTGCAGGCGGCGTTCCAGCTGGCGGAGGTCGTTCTCGCTCGCGGACGCCCGGCCGAGGCGGAGCGGATTCTGAGCGAGCGGCTGGAGCGCGTCCCCGACTCCTCTCTCCGGCTGGTTCTCGCCGACGCCCTACTCCGCCAGGGCAAGCGCGACGCCGCCTGGACGGTGCTTCGCGAGGCGGAGCGGCTCGACGGTTCGAACCCCATGGTTCATCTCAACATCGGCAACATGCTTCTCGAAGAGAAACGGCTGGACGAGGCCCTCGGCGCCTATCGCCGCGCCCACGATCTCGATCCGAAGAGCGCGGAGATCCTGAACGCGCTCGGAAACGCTCTCGCCCGTCTGGGGGAGGACGGTCCCTCGCTCGAGGCGTTCCAGCGGGCGGCGGAGCTCGATCCGAGCTACGCCCCCGCCCGTAACAACCTGGGTATCGCGCTCGCCCGCTCGGGGCGACTCGAGCAAGCCGAGCGCGCGTTCGCGAGCGCCATCGAGATCGATCCCGCTTACGCCGAGGCTT
>DAISKN010000065.1:0-9486 GCA_036820975.1 Acidobacteriota bacterium
AGCAGGAGCGATTGCGGCAGATCAAAGACATCATGCTCCGCGGTTTCCAGCGGGCCCTCGCCGCCGGTCTTCCCATCGGCCTCGCCACCGATGCTCCCGTCTACCCCCACGGCAGGAACGCCCGGGAGCTCTCCCTCCGGGTCGAGCTCGGAGAGTCGCCGATGTCGGCCATTGTTTCGGCGACGAGCTTGAACGCGGAAATCATGGGGTGGTCCGACCGGGTGGGGAGCGTCGAAGCGGGAAAATACGCGGACCTCGTCGCTGTAGAGAAGGACCCGCTCCGGGACGTCACCGAGCTCGAGCGCATGCGCTTCGTGATGAAGGGCGGCGTCGTTTACAGGAACGAGCTGGCTTCGAAGATCCGCTGAGCGATCGAGCGCTGCGAGCCCGCCCTATTCGGGTGTCGACGCGAGCTCGTGCGGCACCTTGGAAAGATCCCAGTCGATCACCAGCCCGGTGCCGATGGCTTTCACCGCCTTCGCGCCGTAGACCTTCTCGACGAAATACATGGCGACGTCGTAGCTCTTGGCTCCCCCCACGGAAGTGAGGGCGTGACCCGCGTCGACGAAGGAAACGCTCCGGACGAGCTTCACCTTCGGGAACTTCTTCTCGAAGGCGTCCTGATCGCCGGGGAACGTCGTCGCCCGAACTCCGTCCAGAAGCCCGGCCTGGGCGAGAACGAACGCGCCGTCGCAGAGGGAGATGACGTGCCGGGCTTTCTTTCCGGTTTCCGCCACCCAGCGGATGAGGCGGGTGTTCTCGAGGTCGGACCCCATGTTGTTCTTCGCGCTCGGCACGACGAGAACGTCGATGGGCGGCGCGTTCTCGAGGGTGTAATCGGGGGTGATGCGAAGGCCTTCGAAGGTGGTGACCGGCCCCTCCGAGAGCGCCACGGTGAAGACCCGAGGCGGCTTCTCGTCGTGGAACATCACGTGGTGGATGACGTCGAAGGGCGCCATGAGCTCGGTGTTGTAGACGCCTTCCAGCATCAGGAACGCGACGTTCGCGGGACGGAAGCTCGAATCCTCGGCCCCAGCCGACGCCAGCGCCGCCACCAGTATCGTCTGCAGCATCGCTACCTCCCCCGGCGCGAGTATGTCACTTCGCGGCGGGCTCCGCCAAAACGTGCTCCACCACGCGAAGCAGAGCCCCGCCCTGGTACTCCGGCGCGCGGCGTCCGTTGACGAAGAACGTGGGTGTGCCGGTGACGCCGAGGCTCCGGCCGAGAGTTATGTCTTCCTTCACTTTCCGAAGCGGCTCGGGGGAGTTCATGCATCGATTGAGCGCGTCGAGCTCGAGCGAGAGCGCGGCGGCGATGTTCCCGAGGACGTCCTCCGAGAGCGCGGTCTCCTGGAAGAGCGCGTCGTGGGCCTTCCAGAACCCTTCGGGGCTCGACTCTCCGGCGCAGCGCGCGAGAAGGGCGGCCTTGCAGGCGAAGGGATGAAGCTGCCTCTCCAAGGCGTCGTGGCAGGCGGTATCGATGGGGAAGTTCTTGAACACCAGGCGGACGTCCTCCGGATGCTTCGCCAGAACCTCCTGAATCGCCGCCGCCCCCCTGCGGCAGTAGGGGCACTCGAAATCGCTGAACTCCACCACGGTCACCGGAGCGCCGGCGGGACCGAGACTGAAGTCCGCGGAGGAGACGTCGATCGGCTGCTGCGGCATCTGCTCGAAGTTCGCGATCTCCATCGCCGAGTCGTCCTCGGCTCCCGGCGGCGGCGGAGTATCCGGAGTGTCGCGGGGGATGTACCGCCATACCAGCGCGAGGACGAGGAGGAGCGCGAGTCCCGCGAACGGCAGCATCGATAGGAGAAACGGCTCTTCGCGGGTTTTTTCCGGCGAGGTTCTTTCCGGAGAAGCGTTGTCTTGCGCCACGGAACCAGTATGCCACTCGGACGCGGAGTTGACATCCCGGCCTTTCCGATTTAAATCCCGGGCATGACGTACTCTCTTTTGGCTCTCGGTCTCCTGCTGGCGGAGCTCTACGCAATCGAGCCGGCGCGGGTCTTCGACGGCGAGAATCTTCAATCCGGATGGCGGGTCGTCGTGCGGGGGGAGAAGATCGAGGCCGCGGGCCCGGCGAGCGCCGTCGTCGCTCCGCCCGGCGCCGAGCGCCTGGTTCTCGCGAGCCAGACACTCCTTCCGGGTCTCATCGAGGCCCACTCGCACGTCCTCCTCCACGCGTACGACGAAGCTTCCTGGAACGACCAGGTTCTGAAAGAGCCGCGATCGCTCCGTGTGGCCCGGGCGACGAACCACTTGCGCGATACGCTTCTCGCGGGGTTCACCACCATACGGGATCTGGGCACGGAGGGCGCGGCCTACGACGACGTCGGGCTCAAGCAGGCGGTGGAGCAGGGAATCCTCGTTGGCCCGAGGATGCTCGTCACCACCCGCGCGATCGTCGCCACCGGAAGCTACGGCCCCAAGGGGTTCGATCCCGAATGGGACGTCCCCCTCGGAGCCGAGCCCGCGGACGCGGACGATCTCGTCCGGGTAACGCGCGATCAGATTGGAAAGGGCGCGGACTGGATCAAGGTCTACGCCGACTACCGCTGGGGAGCGAAGGGAGAATCCATGCCCACGTTCTCGGTGGAAGAGCTCCGGCGAATCGTGGAGACGGCGAGGTCGAGCGGCCGGTCCGTCGTCGCCCACGCGGGCACGGCGGAGGGGATGAGGCGCGCGGTCGAGGCCGGAATCGAGACCATCGAGCATGGATACGGCGGAACGCCCGAGGTCTTCCGCCTCATGGCGGAGCGCGGAGTCTGCCTGTGCCCGACTCTCGCCGCGACCGACGCCATCTCCGGCTACGCCGGATGGAAGAAGGGGATCGAGGCCGACCCGCCCCGGGTCCTGGAGACGAAGGCGTCGTTTCGAGCGGCGCTCGACGCCGGAGTCGCAATCTGCAGCGGAAGCGACGTCGGCGTCTTTCCCCACGGCGACAACGCCCGGGAGCTCGAGCTCATGGTGGAGTACGGGATGAGTCCGGAAGCGGCGCTCGAGGCCGCGACCTCCGTCAACGCGCGCGCGCTGCACCTGGAAGGCGAGGTCGGGCGCGTGCGCTCCGGGCTTCTCGCGGACCTGATTGCCGTCGAGGGCGATCCCACGAGCGACATCTCGAGCTTGAGGAAGATCGTTCTCGTGATGAAAGGCGGGAAGATCTATCGCGACGACCAGAACCTCTCGAGCTCCGCGCGCAGCTCGTCGGAGCTGCGCACCGTCGAGGGGCTCCAGCCGACGGGAAAGAGCGAGCGGTAGCGCCTCTCGCCGAACCTCGAATCCACGAGGAGCACGGCGCCGCGGTCGGTCTCGGAGCGGATGACGCGTCCGGCGGCCTGGAGCACCCGGTTCATTCCGGGGAAGAGATACGCGTAGTCGAAGCCGGACGTCTCTTCACTCTCGAAGCGCTCGCGGATGCGGTCTCTCTCGGGAGAGAGCGGGGGAAGGCCGACTCCCACGATGGCCGCTCCCTGGAGCTTCTCTCCGGGAAGGTCGATCGCTTCTCCGAAGAAGCCTCCCATCACCGCGAAGGCGACGAAGGTGCCTTCGTGCGCGTCGAAGCGCGAGAGGAAACGAGCGCGCTCCGCTTCGGGCATCTCCCTCGTCTGAATCGCGACTTCGACCTCGGGGCATTCCGCCGCGAAGCGGTCGTGGATCGCTTCGAGGTACGCGTAAGAGGGGAAGTAGAACAGGTAGTTCCCGGCGCGCGTTCGGACGAAACCGGCGAGAAGCTGCACGAGCGCCTCTCCGGTCTCGGCGCGCCGGCGATAGGTCGTCGCCACCGAGGGCGCCACGAGGACGCGGAAGTTCTCGCTCGGAAACGGGGATGCCAGGGAGAGCTCTCTCGATGCGTCGTCGAGACCAAGGGTGCGCCGGAAATAATCGAGAGGCGCGAGCGTCGCGGAGAACAGCACCGACGCGGCGACGCTCGAGAAGCGCTCCCGGAGCCTCGGCGCCGGATCCCGACAAAAGAGCTTCAATCGGAGGCCGCCGTCCGTGGCGTCGCGAACCACTGCATAGGTATCGTCGAGGCGCTCTCCTACCTTCGCGAACCAGGCGGCGTCGAAGTACACCTCGCGTAAGCTCTCCTCGGTATCCGCCATTTCCGGACGGGTCTCCGCCTCGCGCAGGAACTCCGCGAGCGCCCGGAGGATGGGATCGAGAGGGTCGTTCGAAAGCGCAGAGGCAACGTTCCGCGCGGGCTCGAAGAAGCGGCCGAGCTCCTCGAACCGGGCCCTGGAGATCTCGGCCGAGAACATCTCCCGGGCCCGGTCGACGAGGTTGTGGGCTTCGTCCACGAGAAGCGTCGTTTCTTTCGCTCTCTCGTCGAGGAGCCCCCGGAGGAACACCCGTGGATCGAAGACGTAGTTGTAGTCGCAGATGACGACGTCCGACCAGGGTGCGATCTCGAGCGACAGCTCGAAGGGACAGACCCGATGCTTTCGGGCGAGGGACTCGATCGCGTCGCGGCTCAGTTCGCAGGCATCCAAGGCGTCGTCCAGGGCGGCATCGATTCGATCGTAGAAGCCGCGGGCGAATTCGCACTCGTCGCCGTTGCAGGCCTTCTCCGGATTGAAGCAGATCTTCTCTTTCGCCGTCAGGGTCACCGAGCGCACCCGGACCCCCTGGCGCCTGATATCGCCGAGGCAGGTCTCGGCGAGAGCCCGGCCGGTTGTGCGGGCGGTGAGGTAGAAGATGCGCTCCGTCCTTCCCTCCGCGAGCGCCTTCAAGGCGGGGAAGAGCGCCCCCGCGGTCTTCCCGATCCCCGTCGGGGCCTGGAGCAGGAGTGTTTCCCCCTCCCGGATCGCGCGATAGACGGCAACCGCCATCTCGCGTTGTCCCGGCCGGTAGGAAGGGAACGGGAACGAAGCCGCGGCAATCGAGGCGTCGCGACGGGCGGCGAGGTCGATGACCCTCGCCATCCAATCGAGGTACCGAAAGACCAGCTCTTCCGTGAGCTCACGAAGCTCCTGGAAGTGGAATCGTCGGTCGATTTCCACGGTTCTCCCGGTGTCGAGATGGTAGTAGGTGAGGCGGGCGTCGATGGCCTCGGGCTCTTTCTCGATTGCGTAGAGAAAGGCGTAGACCCGGAGCTGCCCCCAATGGGTCGGCTTCTCGCGCCGGCTCACCTCCTCGAGGTCGCCGCGGGTGGTCTTGATCTCCTCCACCACCGTCTCCGCCCCGCGCTCGAGAACGCCGTCGATCCGACCGTGGACGTCGAGAACGAGCCCGTCCCTCTCGAAGGCGCGGGATACCGGAACCTCTTTCCGATACCCCTCGGGCCGCGAAGCCTGCAGTTTCTGATGGGCGCGAATCGCTTCCAGGGAAGATGTGACGCCGAAGGCTTCCAGATCGAGATCCCCCGAGCGCAGGGAGTGCTCGACGAGTCCGCGGACGGAGACGCGAAGAGGGTTCTTCACCGATCCGCCGGATTGTACCGCGCCCGGACTATTCGTCCGTCCCGGCGAACGGAAGGTTGAAGTAGATCTCGGACTCTTCCGAAAGAAGGGGCGAGGGAGGGAGCGAAACGGGAGGCGACGCCGGGCTCCCCCGGAGCACGGCGAAAACGTAGAGCGCCTTTCCGATCTCGCCGGAAATCATCCAGGACGAGGGATGCTCGAGCTCGCGCCTCAGGATCTCCTCCGAACGGTCGCTGAAGTGGAAGCGCAGGGCGTCGAAAACACGTCCGCGGAGGGCGGGATCGGACTCGGTCTCGGCGAGATCCGCGAGGAGCGCCCCGGAAGCCTCGATCTTGATCGCCTTCAAGACCGAGAGCGCGAACCTTCGGAAGCGTCGTGAGCCTCCCGCGTAGCGGGCTCGGATCGAGGAGACGACAGGGGTCGAGCCGACGCGCGCGAGCGCCTGAACGGCGGCGCGGGCTATCCCGTCCTCCCCGGTTTCCAGCAGATCGACGAGGTTCTCGCCGACCTCCGAGAGCCTCATCACTCCGGAAAGCTCCACCAGCGCCCAGCGCAGGTGACTCGCACTCTCCTTAAGCGCGAGGACTCTCTTCGACACCCTCTCGCGGCGCTCGCGCGCGGAAAGCGCTTCGAGAAGGTCGTCGATCTCGTCGCGCTCCCCCGGCGCGACGGCGCGGGCGTCGAGCTTCCGGCAGAGCCCATCGAGCCGCCGCCAGAGCTCGGTCGTGGTTTCGCGGTGAAAGAGCGTCCGGCGATCGAGCCTCGCGATCGCGCGGCGGGAGAGAATGCTCCTCAGGAGGTCGGCCCGTCCCCGGGTCAGCGAGAGCGGTGCCAGAGACACCCATTGCTCGACGAACGGAGGCCGGCTTCGGGCGAGCGCCCGGAGCGCCTCGACCAGACCTCGCGACGAGAGCGGAAAACGGCAGCCGAAGCTCAAGAGGTTCAGGCTCGCCTCCTCACCGTAGCGGCGGCAAGCCTCGAGGACCAGCGGAGCGAGCTCCTCCTCGGCGGACCAGGACTCGTAGAAATGAAACCCCACGCTGTCCCGCACCATGGAGTTGGCATGGAGCAGGAACGGCTCGAGATGGATGAGATTGAGACGGGGGGGCATTCGGGACTCCTTCCGTTCGCCCTCTTCCATGGAGACGAAATTTCGGCGCGATACCGCCGTCGGCCCCGCCGTGACGTGTGCTAGATTTGTGTCAATGGGGCTCGAGGCGTTTCTTCTGCTCTCCCTCGCGGGAGCCACCCAGGGAGCGGGGGTCCAGGCGCGGGATCTCCTGCTTGCCGAGAAGAAGCTCCACTATCTCGAGGCGGGAAGTCCGACAGGCGTCGCCGTCCTCCTTCTGCACGGGGCCCGGTTCGACTCGGACACCTGGCTCTCTCTCGGAACTCTCGACCTTCTCGCGAAGGCCGGATTCCGCGCCATCGCTCTCGACCTTCCGGGCTACGGCCGCTCCGAGGTCTCGCCCCTCGGGCCCGAGACGTTCCTAGCGGAAGCGATTACGGCCCTCGGGCTCGAATCGGCGGTGATCGTTTCCCCGTCCATGAGCGGCCAGTACAGCTTTCCGCTCCTGATTCGCTCACCCGAGAAGGCGGCGGGGTTCGTGCCCATCGCTCCCGCGGGGAGCGAGAAATACCTGCGCCTGCTGAAGAAGGTGAAAGTGCCGACTCTCGTCGTCTGGGGCGAGAAGGACGAGATCATCCCGATGCAGAAGTCGGACGCGCTCGTAGCCGTCCTCGAGGACGCGAAGCGCGTGATCCTCAAGGGAGCCGGCCACGCCTGCTACGTCGAGAGACCCAAGGAGTTCCACGAAGAGCTCCTCTGGTTTCTGGAGTTCCTGTCCCGCTGACGGGGTCTCAGGAGTATCGGAGCGCGGTCATCGGATCGATGCCAGCGGCGCGCCTTGCGGGGAGGAATCCCGCGAGAAGAGCGGATAGAGCGATGACCAGAGAGGCGACGACGTACGTGGTCACCTCCGTCGTCCCCGTTCCGAAGAGGAGACCCCTTGCGAAGTAGGCGAGGAGAGCTCCCTGGGTCTCGACGCCCCATTGCTGCGTCCCGAGCTGGATGGGTGCGCTGTCGGTGAAGCCGGCGGAGACGACTCCCGGGAGGCTTTCAGCCGCTATAAAGAGGCTCTCATGGAAGCCGCGGGCTCGCGCCTCGTCGTAGCCCTGAAGGCCGGGGTCCACCGAGGCGAGCAGCACGGAGTCGGGGTCGAATCCGGGATCGATCCTCTGTGCGGCTCGAAAGCTCTTCATGAAAACGGAGTTGCTCGGGAAAAGGTTCAGTTGGAGCTCGAGAGCGCCAAGACGAGCCGATACAGGAACTCCCGCCCCTCGTAGAACGAGGAAACCAGGAGGCGCTCGTCCTTTCCGTGGGCGCGCGCATCGTCCACGTCGCCGAAGATTCCGGAGACTCCAAAGGTGGGGATGCCGGCGTTTCGGAGGTAGAGGCCGTCGGTCGCTCCGGTGCTCATCGTGGGAACGACGGGGACTCCCGGCCACATCTCCCCGGTGATCCGCTCGATGGGCCCCATGACCTCGGGGAGGAGGGGCGAGGGGAGGCTCGGGCTCGCCGGAAGCACCGGGGACATCCTTACCGCCTCGTCTCCGACCACGCTTTCGAGCGTTTGCTGAATTTCCTTCGGGTCGCTTCCGGGAAAGATCCTGCAGTTGACCGTGGCGCGCGCCGTCTGGGGAAGAGCGTTCTCCGCGTGGCCGCCTTGGAGCTGGGTGGCGACGCAGGTGGTGCGCAGCACCGCGTTGTAGTACGCCGATTTCGAGAGCCGGGCCGCGGCGCCGAGGTCGGATCGGCGGGCGACGGCGAGCATGTCCGAAGACGTCTCTCCCTTCTCGATCGCGGACATCTTCTCGAAGTAGGCGCTGGTGATCTCGTCGAGCTCCACCGGGAACTCGTGCTGGGAAATCTTCACCAGCGCCGAAGAGAGCTGGTAGATGGCGTTGTCCTTCCTGGGCCTGGAGCTGTGCCCGCCGGGGTTCGTCGCCTCGAGCGAGAAGCTCTGGAAGAGCTTCTCGCTGAGCTGCACGCTGTTCGAAAGCTTCTTCCCGTCCTTCATCTGCCCGCCCCCGCCTTCGTTGAGGCAGTAGGCCGCGTCGATGAGATCGCGGTGATTCGCGAGAAGCCACTGGACGCCGTTGTGGCTTCCTCCCTCCTCGTCCGCGGTCAAGGCCACGATGACGTCGCGGTCGGGAACCTGACTCTCGCGCTTCATGCGAATCAGGTTGGCGATCCAGATCGCCGCCATCGCCTTGTCGTCCGACGTGCCGCGCCCGTAGAAGTAGCCGTCCTTCTCGAGGAAGGTGAAAGGGTCGAAGGACCAATCCGAGGGAAGGGCCTCGACCACGTCGATGTGAGCGAGGAGCAGGATCGGCTCGCGCTCGCCGCTCCCCCGCAGACGGGCGACGAGGTTCCCTTTGCGCGGATGAGGTTCGAGGACGCGAACGTCCTCCTCGGGAAAACCGGCGTCCCGCAGGCGCCGCGCCATCGCTTCCGCGGCCCTGGTGTTGTCTCCTATCGAGTCCGTGGTGTTGATCTTGATGAGCTCCTCGAAGATCTCCCGGGCCAGCTCGTCCTCGGCGGAAGGCCCGGTCTCGACGAAGGCCACGGTGGCGGCGGCAAGGAGAAGCGCGAGGTAAGTCAGGGCGAAGAGCGGGCGTCGTCTCGAGGTCAAGAGATCACTCCTTACGTCGTCAGCGTGATTCCGCGGGAATGCAATCCAGGACGGCCGCGTCGTCCGGGAGTATCCACGATCGCGGGAGGCGAGGCAGGAGCCCCGGCGTCATCATGCGACCGGCATTCTACCGTACCCCTGTCGGATTTATCCTACGGAAGCGCGTCGGGAGAGGTCCGTAAAATGCGCGGGTCCAACGGAATGCGGGGTTAAGTCCGGGTGGCGCGATCGTTGCTTCGCAATACGACCGGGAACTCGTCTTGACCAAATACTTTCCCGAGCGCACCTGGCCCCGCCTGGTCCCCAAAGGCTCGGTCATGGTCTCGGTCTTCGGCCCGGCGAGCGAGCAGGCGTACGGAGTCCTTTCCGAC
>DAISKN010000065.1:9496-11693 GCA_036820975.1 Acidobacteriota bacterium
CCGACGTCTCGGTGGGCGCCGCGCCGTTCAACACCGGTGTTCTCCTCGATACGAATAGCCGAGTACTTCTCCGCATCGGCTTCGATCCCGAAGCGCCTTTCTCCACTCCCGCGGACATCGTCTGGTCCCGGGACGAGAGCGACGCGCGGCACAAAGCGAGCTTCGTGCACGGAGTGCAGTTCCGGATCGAAGACCCCGAGCAGCGTGACCGGCTTCGCGCGATCCTCGCGAGCCCGGCGTTCGAGGGGCAGATCCTCCACGACGCCGCCGGAACGGCTCCGGGCCTCGGCGAAGTGGTGCGCGACCTGGGGGCGGAGCTCGCCGAGCTCGGGGACCGAATTCGGAACGAGTCTTGACTATAATCTTTCCCCATGGGGAGAGAACGGACCTACCACATCAAGCAGTATCCCCTCGAAAAAGGCGCTCTCGAGATCCAGTACATCGAGGAGTTCTTCGGGGAGTTCGACCGGAAGAAGACGGCGTCGGAGATCCAGAAAAGGCTCGCCGCCAGAGACCACTGCATCCTCATGGCCGAGGCGCTTCTCCCGGACGACCCCTCGCACCTGGTGCCGGTCTCCTTCAAGGTGAGTCACGAGATCTTCGCCGAGGAGAGGGATCCCCACCTCGCCGATCTCGTGAGCCGGCTCGCGGGAGCGGTCGACTTCCACGGACGCCGCGTCCTCTACAGCTGGATCGGAGGAACGCGCTCCGACTGGCGCGGGCAGGGCCATTTCCGGGCTCTCACCGAGCAGCAGGAGGCCTGGGCGCTCGAGCACGGCTTCAAGGAGATCGTGGTCAAGACCAAGAACAAGTTCTACGGCATGCGGGCCACTCTCACCCACTTGAGCTTCGACGTCATCAAGTACGAGAGGAACGTCCTCGACAACCGCGAGTCGAAGGTCTACGTGAGCAAGCGCATCGGGCCCGAAGTGCTTTCGAAGCACCAGAGCGAGAGGACGCTGGTCCAGGCGGTCTAGCCCGCCTGCAGATCCCTGCCGGTCAACCCGAGCTCCGCGGCGTGGGGCTTGAGGGCTTCGATGACGAAGCCGATGTGCTCCGAAAGGTCGACCCCGAGAAGCGAGGCCCCTGCCTGGATCTCGCTCCGTTCCACCTTGGCGGCGAAGGCCTTGTCCTTGAGCTTCTTTCTCACGCTCCTGGGCTCGAGGGTCGAGATCCCCTCGGGGCGAACGAGACAGCAGGCGACGACGAAGCCCGTGAGCTCGTCGCAGGCGAGGAGCGCGCGGTCGAGCGGGCTTTCATAGGGCACGTTCCACTTCGTGTAGTGGGCGGAGACGGCGTGCGCGATCTTCTCCTCACCGCGGCCGCGGAGCCAGGCGACGATGCGGTTCGGATGGTCCTCGGGCCACTTCTCGTAGTCGGCATCGTGGAGCATGCCGGCGATCCCCCAGACCTCCTCCGCGGAGGCCCCTTCGCCGTAGCGATGCGACGCCTGCCGCATCACCAGCTCCACCGCGCGGGCGTGCTTTCTCAGGGAATCGGTGTCGGTCCACTCGCACAGGTGAGCCCAGGCTTCGTCGCGGGTCAATGACATGCCGGGATCATAACCGGATTCGGGGAATGACGGCCCTCACGTTGGTCCGAAACGGAGGACGCCATCCGGATACGCGACGGAAAGCACCCCTTCCGTCAGCGCGAAAGTCGTCGCGGAGCCGAGAGCGCGAAGGAACTCGCCGTCGAGCGAGCCCGGAGGGCAGGCGGCGAGGGTGCAGGCGAGGAGGCCCATCTCGATCTCGGCTCCGGAGGACCGGTAGGTCCCGTTGCAGAAATTGCAGTCCGCGCGGACGTGGGCGTCGCCGTCCTTCCCGAGGCTCAATTGATAGCGCTCGGGAGCGGGAACGAGGACGGACTGTCCTCCGGCGAGGTCGAACGCGCGCAGCGACCACGAGCCCACGGGGGTCGCCGGTGACGGCGTGTCCAGCTCGGTCGTCGACGTGGTCGACTCGCAAGCCCCCATCAACACGAGGAAAAGGAGGGCTCCGGAAAAAAACAGCTTCGACTGTGTCATCGCCTGCGTGTCCTTCCGTTTCATGGCGCCCCGATGAGTGCAAAACCCTTGCCCGCTTCGCCAACGTAGAATGTGGCCGATGTTCCTGGACCGGGTCGTGATGGTCTACACCGCCTGGATCGCGCTCCTGGTCGTTCTTCCCCTCATCCTCACTTTCTCTCTCTACAGCGT
>DAISKN010000065.1:11703-15920 GCA_036820975.1 Acidobacteriota bacterium
CCTGGTCGTTCTGTTTCGAGACAACGTCTCCCGGTGGCCGGCGATCCTCGCGTTCCACCTTCTGGTCCTCGCCATGATGGCGGCCCTGCCGGGACGGGGAGCTCCCTGGGAATCGGCCCCTCCGGGCGAAGGGGCCCTGAAGCGCCGCGTCCGGGGAGGTCTTCGGTTCCTCCGGTACACCTACCCTCTGCTCCTCATGGTGCTCTACTTCGAGGAAGTCGAGCACACGGTGAACGCTTTCTGGCCGGGGGCGCCGTATTGGTTCGAGAGCCGGCTCTACGCCCTCGATCGCTTCCTCTTCGGAGATCTACCCGCGATCCTCCTCAATCCTTCCGTGGGACTCTTTCAGGACGAGCTGATGCATGCGTTCTACTTCTCCTACTATTTCATCGTGATTGGCGGCGCCGTTCTCGCCTGGCTGGGCTCGGGTCCTACCCGCCGCGGTCCCGCTTTCGATAGGACGATCGCTTCCGTCGTGATCGCCTTTCTCCTCTGTTTCCTCTGGTATCCCTTTCTCCCCGCGCGGGGGCCGTGGGAGAACGCCGAGCTGATGGCGACTCTGACTCCTTTCGAGGGCCGGCTCTTCGTTCCTGCCGTCGAAGCGATCATCGACCGGGGAGCGGTGTCGGGCGGCTGCTTTCCCAGCTCGCACGTCTCCGCGAGCTGGGCGACGGCCCTGAGCCTCGCGCCCTTCCATCGGAGGGCGGCGTGGATCAGCGGCTTTCTCGCATTCGGGCTGAGCCTCTCGTGCGTCTACACCCGGTATCACCACGGAGTCGACGTTCCCGCGGGCCTTCTGGCCGGAATCGCCGGCGCGGCCATCGGGTCCCGGGTCTCGCGCCGGAGCGCTACTTGAACGACCAGCCGATGGAGGTGCTGATTCCGAAGTCGTTTCTCCGCGAGGTCTCGCTCGGCGGGTCGCTGTCGAAGGTCTCGTAAACGGAGAGCGACCAGTACAGGTTGCGGACGATCTCGATCCGGGCCTTTCCGTTCGCCTGCAGGCGGTAGCGCCCCCAGGTCTTCAGGTTCGGAAGCACCACCAGGCTCGCCGAGAGATCGAGCTCGGGACTATCGAAGCGGAAGGTCTCGAGTCCGATCGAAGCAACCGCCTCGGCGTTGGACTCGAAGTCTCTGTTGTCCTCGAACTTCTCTCTCGAGTAGGCGGCGCCGGCGACGAGGGCGATATTGGAGCGGTTGGTCTGAAGGACTCTCCGACCGATGCCCCCTCCGATGAGCCCGCGGAGGTCGAGCCCCTGGCTGGCGCTCGTTTCCGCCTGGCTGACGAAGGCGGCGAACCAGCGGTTCTCGAAGTAGCGGTTTACCTGCGCTTTCAGGTTCTGGCGGTTGACGCTCTCCGCCCCCTCCTGCTCCTTGATGTTGGAATCGGCGGTGATGTGGGTCTCGTAGATCGGGGTTCGGTGGGTCAGCTCGGCCGCGGCCGACCAGGTGGTGGCGGTGCTCGCCTGGGTGAAATCGTAGCCGGCGTCGACCGATCCCTTGATGCGGCTCCAGAACGTCGCCTCGATCGGGATCATCGAGACCACCCGGAACACGTCGACGAGCTCCGCCTCGTCCCCGTTCTCGACGGCGATCTTGCCGAACTCCGGCGGGAGGTCGAACCGGCCGATGTGGCGCTCGCCCGAGTCGAGCTCGATCTGGAAGAGGTAAGTCGACTGGAGAACGACGATCCGGCTCCACTTGAGGGTGATGGTGCCGGAGGCGTCGGTCTTGACGGTGAGCTTCCCGCGCTGGAGTTTCTTGATCTCGCAGGTGACGCGGTCTCCGTTCTCCAGAACCACGACGTCGGTCTTGGGCCGCGACCACGCGGGCGCCGCCAGGAGAGTCAGGAGCAGAAGCCCGACGCCGGCGCGCATGAAGTGCATCAGTGCCGCGGGGCCCCACCCCCGCGGCCTGAAGATGTCGGCGGCCCGTCGGGCCGGGCTCGCTCCGCTCGCGCAGCGTGCGGATGCATTTTTCAGCACGCTGCTAGAATCGCGCGCCGACGGCGAAGCTCACTTTGTTGAGCGAAAGCTCTTCCTCGGTCATGATGTCGAAGAACTTGAACGCGACTTCCACCAGGAAGCTGTCCCCGATGTACCCTCGCAATCCGCCTGCGAGGACGAAGGTGAAGGCGGTCTCGTCGAGCTCTCCCGGGGCGAGGATCTGGTCGGTGACGTCCTGGCCGTTCGCGGTGAAAACGATCTCGGGTGAGATCCTCGTCGCTCCCATCTCCACCTGGGCGAACGGCGCGACGCCGGTGCCCGCGCCCGGGACCGTCCAGCGAAGGCCACCGCCGTAGTAGGTGGAGGGAATCTCCGCCTGCACGTTCACGCCGGGAATTTCCGCGATGTCGTTCAGGAACAACGCATAGCGGCCGGTCAGCGTGTCCTGGAGGGTCTCGACGCCTCCGACGATGGAAATGCCGCGCCCGACGGCGACGCCGAACTGACCGCCGTACAGGGGGCTGGTCTCCTCGCCGAAGGTCCAGCCGAAGACGAACGCCGCATGGGCCAGCTCCTGAGCGAGGCCGGCGGAAGGAACCAGCAACAACAGGGAGAACAACACTGCAGCAGCATTCCCACGCATCGAATGGTCTCCTTCGAGTCTCCGTTTTAGCAACACGGGGGTAATTGCGCCACTATATCGAGCGACGCTCATGATCGTGACCGAGCCCGCCACCATGCTCACGGATTACGCGATCACGGTGATGTGCGCCGTCTTCGCGATCCGTCTGTATCGGTGCTCGGAGGGGCGGAGCGCAGGACTCTGGATCGCCGCCTTTTCCGTGACCGCCTTCGCCGCGCTCGCCGGAGGGACGGCTCATGGCTTTCGCGTGCCCCTCGGGGAGGACTGGAGCGTCGTCTGGAGGACTACCGTCGTCTCGATCGCCTTGGGGTCGGCGCTCCTCGTCGCCGCCGGCATTCGGTCGGCGTTGCGCCCGCAATCAGGGGACGAGAGGACGCGGCGCGAGGGGTTCCTCTGGCTGAAAAGGGCCATTGGAGTGAGCCTCGCAGGTCTCGCGGTACTGGTGCTGAAGCTGGCGCCTCATCGGCATTTCAACCACAACGATCTCTATCACGTGATCCAGATGGGCGGACTCTACTGTCTCTACTGGGGGGCGGTGCTCCTTCACGGGCTCAATGAATCCGGTAGGACACGAGAAACCGGAAGTTGAAGAGGCCGTCGTTCTCGGAATCGGTTTGAGGCGGCCGGACCACGGAAAGCCAGGAGTAGAAGAGCTCCCCGGTGAAACGCCATCTCTCCCCGGCGGCGTAAGTCGCACCGCCGGTGACGTAGACGGTGGCGCCGTCGGTGAGCTGCAGCGTGCGGTCGTGCACTCCGGAGTGGAGCGCATCCACCTGGAACTCGAGGTCGAGGTAGTTGACGGCTACGCCCACGTACGGGCGGAACGGGCTCTCGGAGACGTAGCCGGTCGTGATCTCGACACCGAATGCGCGCTGGCCGAGATCGTCGTTCGAGGGAGCCGCGCAATCGAAAGGGTTGGGTCCCTCCAGATCATCCGCGCTGCAAGTGATGTCGCCCTCGATGGAGCCGAAGTGGCCGTAGCCGCGAAGGCCGACCTTCCAGCTCTCCCCGGCGTCGAAGGGGCGGCCGACGGCGACGGAGAACATATGCGGCTTGGTACCGTCGACCTCGATCGGCGGAAGGTACGCGAGCTCGAGCGACGTGGTCTCGGAGAGGCCGACCTTTCCGCGAATCCTGCCGAAGAACGGGGTGCGGTTCAGGTCTTCGACCTTGACTCCTCCGAAACCCACGCGGCGCTGCTCTTCGCTCAGCTGGGGCACGAAGCCGCCCTCGAATCCGAGGTCGATCTTTCCCGCTCCCATCGCTTCGGGAACTCCCATTCCCGTGAGAAGGGCGAGGGAGGCGTAGTACTTCATCGCCCAGGACTCGGGTTCGTCGAACTCGAGCTCCTCCGTAGCTTCGATAAGGGGTTGCGCGAAGGCGCTTTCGCAGAAGAAAGCCAGCGCGAGTGCGAGAGCGGTCAGAAGCGTCTTGGTCATAGCGTCATTCTAGGAGCGCGATCCGGACGCGACTGTGAAGTCGCTCACAGGGGTGGTGCCGGCGTGCAGCCGGTGATAACTTCACTCCGCTGTGAGGAGTCTGGACCTCGTTCTCGTCGGCGCTGGCGGCGCCATCGGCTCGGTGCTTCGCTACCTCGCGAGCGGCTTCATGCAGCGGCTCGAGTTCTGGGG
>DAISKN010000066.1:0-15642 GCA_036820975.1 Acidobacteriota bacterium
CGGTGCTGCACTGGATCCGCGACGTCCTCGGCGTGCACCCGCTCGCGGTGGCCGACATCGCCAACACCCCGCAGCGCCCCAAGTTCGAGGACTACGGCGACCGCGACCTGGTGATCGCACAGCACGTGCGGGTCCTCGAGGACGAGGGCGTGGACATGACCCAGATCTCGATCGTCGCCCAGAACGACGTTCCGGTCATCATCTACGGAGAGTCCGGAACCGGCAAGGAGCTGGTGGCGCGGGCCATCCATTACACCGGCAAGCGGGCCGACCGGCCGTTCGTGGTCGAGAACTGCGGAGCGATTCCCGAGAACCTCATCGAGAACGAGCTCTTCGGACACGTGAAGGGCGCCTATACCGACGCCCGTACCGATCAGAAAGGTCTCTTCGAGGAAGCCCACGGCGGGACGCTGTTCCTCGACGAAATCGGAGAGCTCCCGCTGCCGCTCCAGGTGAAGTTCCTGCGGGTCCTCCAGGACGGCGAGTTCAAGCGCATCGGATCGACCCGAGGCATCAAGGTCGACGTCCGGGTCATCGCCGCCACCAACAAGGACCTGATCCAGGCAATCTCCGAGAAGTCGTTCCGCGAGGACCTCTTCTACCGCCTCAACGTGATCCCCATCCACCTCCCGCCGCTCCGCGATCGGAAGGAGGACATTCCCCTCCTCATCAATCATTTCCTCACCGACTTCAACAAGGAGCTGGGGAAGAACGTCGAGGGATTCTCGCCGGCGGCGATCCAGAAGATGATGACCTACCAGTGGCCGGGGAACATCCGCGAGCTCAAGAACAAGGTCAAGCAGGCGATGGTTCTCACCCGCAACAACGTAATCACCGCCGAGGATCTCTTCTTCCACGTTCCGGTGTCGTCCAACAAGTTCCAGTCCTTCAAGGAGGCGAAGCGCGAGTTCGAGAAGGAGTACATCTCCCAGGTGCTCCGGATCTGCCAGGGGAACATCTCCCAGGCGGCGCGGCTCGCCCGGAAGGACCGGAAGGACTTCTACGACGTGATGAAGAAATACGGCATTCAGCCGGAAATCTTCAGAAAGCAGCAGGCGGGGTAGAAGCCAATTCTTCGCTCCTAGAAACTCACGGCGCGGCCGCCGGCGTCGGCTGAAGCCAGACCACGAACCTCCCTGAGAGCTCGGGGAGCTCGAACGCCTTCCAGGTTCCCTCGAGGCGATTGCCCTTCTGCGTGGCGTCGAGGTGGAAATGGAGCTGATCGGCTCCCTCCTCGCCGTACTCGACGCTTCCGAGAACCGCCCCCACCGTCGAGCTCAGACGCGCGAATCTCCCGCTCATGGGCCGCGCTCCCTCTTCGTTCAGGATCGCGCTTCCCGAAAGCGCCCCGACCGGCCCTTCGATGCGGAGGCTCAGAGGATACCCCTGCGGCTCGACATAGCCATACCACGAGCCCACGAGGTGCTGGTCTCCGAGCGAATCGTCGGCGACGCCGGGGATGGGCGCGTCCACCAGAACCCGATCCCGGATCTCGGACCGCGAAACGAGATGGAACCACTCGCCGGCCGCACGGAAATGGTGCGTTCCCAGGATCTGGGTCACCGCGGGATTCGGAGGATGGAGCCCCATCGCGAACAGCGCCCCGGGCTCGGTGAGCAGCGTTCTGAGGCCGGTCTCGTCTCCTTCTCCCAGTACCACGACGCTCGTGGGCCGGCGCTTTTCCACTTCGAGGAGGTAGGTGACCGGCGCGACCACGAGCTCGGCCGTCCTCGAGACCGCCAGGACGCGCGCTCCTTCGGGAAGCGCGTCCAGCGCTCTCACGGCGAATCCGCGCGCTTCCGGAAGATACCGTCGGTCGGGATTCAGTTGAGAGGCGAGATGGTCGAGGGGAAGCTCCTTGGGAACGTCGAGAAGCGCCTCGACCCGCAGCTCCATCTGCGCCTTGCGCACCGCGAGAGGCGCGAAGCGGTAGATGACCAGCGGCGAGGCGGAGAGCACCAGCGCGACCGCGAACCCCTGCCAGTTCCCGCTCGACAGGAGCTTCCACCATCCATAACCCACGGCGACCGAGAAGAACACCCACGCCGGAAGGTAGGAGGGAACCGGCTCCGGAAGGTGGAGCGTCACCGCGAGGGCGGAGTAGATCAGAAACAGCGGGAATATCAGCCAGAAGACGTATCTCTGGCGACGGTTCAGCTCGGCGAGCCCGATGAGCCCGATGACGATGGACCAGGGTGGGAAGTTGAGGAGGAGCATGGAGCCGAACCGTATCAGCGACTCCTGGAGCGGCTGGTCCCAGGCGAGCATCATGTGGTCCCAGAAGCGAAGCCAGCTCTTCTGCTGCTCGGGCACGGCGAAGCCGAGCTCGTACCATCCCCGGACGGCGACCAGGAGCGATATCGAGGCGCCGGCGGCGAACATCATGACGCCGCGAAAGCGCACCACGCCGAGGTTGCGGACGAGAGGCGGGTGGACCACGCGCACGAACAGAAAGACGACGGGCACGAGGAAGACCATCAGGAGGTTGTTCGCGAGCGAGAGGCCGAAGACCCCCATCCCGAAATACAGATTCTTGGCGCCGCCCTCGTTGGCGAAGCGGATGAGGAAATAGAGCGTCGCCGCGAGGAGGAGCGCGTCTAGAGGCTCCGGCCCCGGCGTCACCGCCCGCATCCAGAACGTGTGGGATACGGCGAGAGAGAGCGCGGCGAGCACTCCGACCCGCCGCGCGATGAACTGCGGCGCCATCTGCAGGAGCATCTTCAGCAGCAGATAGACGAAGAGGCAGGCGCCGGCGGCGAAGGCGGCTGCCGCCCAGCTCGCGCCGCTCGAGATCTGCCCCAGGGGAAGCAGGAGGAGGGGCTGGGAAAGGAAAACGAAGAGCGGGTGGGTCCACGGGCCGTCGCCGATATCCGTGAGCGCCACCCGCCGCTGGTACAGGGCGCCCTCCATCCAGGCGAGGTCGGAAGGACCCGTCAGATAAAAGAAGACGAACGCGGACGCGAACACCGCCACGGCGGCGCCGACGTTCAGGCCGGTTCGCGCCCAGCGTCCCTTCATAGCCATGGCACCCCTGCTTTTCTCAAATGCCGGCGCTCGCGTTCGCGGGCCGAACGCCGGTAGATACTAGTCTATTCGGCCCCATCTCGAAAGAATCGCCGGAAACGCTACAATTCTTTACACGAGATCCGTGAGGAATGCTTTCGCCCCGCCGTACGGGGTGATAATATCCTTGGATTGCGCGGAGTTTGCTCACGCGACATCGCTTCGTCGAGTCCGGACTCGGGCTCGACGTCTCGCGTCTGCCCCGCGGCGGACGACCTTAGAAAGATATTTCGGGGCTACGGAGGACCTAAATGACCAAAGGCTACGATTTCGCCTTCGCTATCGGCGGGGCGGCCGGGCAGGGGATTGCGACCCCCGGCAACATCCTGGCGCGACTCTTCGTGCGCCGGGGCCTTCATTTGAACGCTTACAACGCGTACCAATCGATCATCCGTGGCGGGCACATCCTGCTCACGGTGCGCGTCAAGACCGAGCCGGTCCCCACCCACGGGGACAGGATCGATCTGCTCTTGTGCCTGAACCAGGACACGATGACCCGGCACGCGCGGCACCTGGTTGATGGGGGACGCGTCATCTTCAACAGCGACGACGTCCGGCCGAGCGAGGTGGCTTCCGGCGTCGAGCTCTGCGGCCTTCCGGTGAAGGAGCTGACCAACGACAACCGGAACAAGCTGGTCCAGAACACCGTCGCGCTGGGGGCGATGGTGAATCTGCTGGGCACCGATTTCAAGGTCCTCGAAGAGGCGCTCCTGCAGCAGTTCAAGAGCAAGGGCCAGGAAGCCGTGGACGAGAACGTGGGAACCGCGCGCGCCGGCTACGAGTACGCCAAGGCGCATTTCAAGCCGTTTCCGGACGCCCTTCCCGAGGGGAAGAAGCCTCTCGCGGTGTGGACGGGCAACGAAGCCCTCGCCATGGGCGGAGCCGCCGCCGGGGTGAAGTTCTACTGCGCCTATCCCATGAGCCCGAGCACCGGCGTCCTCCACTGGATGGCGAAGAACGCGCGCGAGCTCGGAATCATGGTGCGGCAGATCGAGGACGAAGTCGGAGTGGCGAATGTCGCCATCGGCGCCGCTCACACCGGAGCCCGCACGATGTGCGCGACCTCGGGCGGCGGATTCGCCCTCATGACCGAGGCGTTCGGCGCCGCGGCGATGATGGAAGTTCCCGTGGTCTTCATCAACGTGCAGCGCGCCGGCCCGTCGACGGGCGTTCCCACCAAGACCGAGCAGGGAGATCTGTGGCAGGCGCTCGGGGCGAGCCAGGGCGACTTCGAGCGCATCATCGTCGCTCCGAGGGACGCGCTCGATGCTTTCCTCACTCTGCCGGAGCTCTTCAATCTGGTCGACCACTACCAGTGCCCGGGGCTCGTGCTCTCGGACCTTCTTATCTCGGAGGGAACCTTCAGCGTGAACCCCGACGACGTCGACATGCATCCCAAGATCGAGCGCGGCGCGCTCATCACAGCCACGACGGGTGCTCCCGACGGCGACGGCTACCGGCGCTACGAGGACACCGAGACCGGCATCTCCCCGCGGGCGGTGCCGGGAGTGCCGGGCCACGTGCACGTGATCGCGACCGACGAGCACGACGAGGAAGGCATCCTCGTCTCCGACGAGTTCACCAACCCCCACAAGCGGCGCCAGATGGTGGAGAAGCGCGCCCGCAAGCTGAGCGACTTCCTGAAGAAGGTGGAGGCCCCGAAACTCCAGGGGCCGGCGGACGCCGACGTGACCCTCGTCGGCTGGGGCTCGACCGAGGGGGTCCTTCAGGAGGCCGTCGAGCTTCTGAGCCACCAGGGCGTAAAGGCCAATTATCTGTCGATCAAGTGGATCAAGCCGCTCCACGCCGACGAGATCAGCCGCGTGCTGTCGAAGGCAAAGAAGGTCCTCGTCGTCGAGAACAACTTCTCCGGACAGTTCTACCGCTACCTGCGGAGCGAGACCGGGATTTCGGTCCACGGCCACATCCGCAAGTACGACGGCGAGCCGTTCCTCCCGCATCACGTGGCGAACGGCGTGACCGATCACCTCGGGAAAAAGAAGGACGTCGTCGACGGCGTCTACGTGCCGTATCAGGAGATTTTGGTTTAGGCAGCGAGCGAGGCGTCAGCGATCGGCGGGGAGCGATCGGCCGCCCGCGATCAGCGAACAGCGGCGCCCGGCCCGCCTTCGCAAATTGCTTCGGCGGGTCCGCCGGAGCCCGAAGGGCGGAGGCGGAAGGGCCCATCCTCCCCGCGCGAGGAGCGCGGGGAACGAGCGAGCGAAGAGCGAGCGAGTAACTAAGTAAGGAGCAACAACAAAAAATGGCGACAACATCCATGGTTGAGCTGAAGCCGAAGGACTTCAAAGGAAAGGTCGAGCCCGACTGGTGTCCCGGCTGCGGCGATTTCGGCCTTCTGAACTCGGTCCAGAAGGCCCTGGCGGAGCTCGGGAAAAAACCCCATGAGGTCGTGTGCGTGAGCGGAATCGGGTGCTCCTCGAACTTCCCCGGGTACCTCAACGCTTACGGGATGCACACCCTCCATGGGCGCGCGCTCGCGGTGGCGACGGGGGTCAAGCTCGCGAACCACGAGCTCACGGTCCTCGTCACCGGCGGCGACGGCGACGGTTACGGCATCGGCGGGAACCACTTCGTCCATACCGCGCGGCGCAACGTGGACCTGACGTACCTGGTGATGAACAACCAGATCTACGGTCTCACCACGGGACAAATCAGCCCCTCGAGCAACGTCGGAATGAAGACCAAGTCGACCCCCTTCGGCAACATCGAGAGGCCGGTCCATCCGACGGCGGCGGCGATCATCAACGGCGCCACCTTCGTCGCCCGCGGATTCTCGGGCCATGGCAAGCACCTCGTCTCCATCATCAAACAGGCGATCGAGCACAAGGGGTTCTCTCACGTCGATGTATTCAGCCCCTGCGTGACCTTCAACCACGACAACACCTACGATTTCTTCCGCGAGCGGGTAAAGCAGCTCGAGGAGTCGGGGCACGACCCCTCGGATTGGAAGTCGGCCTGCGAGAAAGCGCTGATGTGGGGTGAGACCATCTATACCGGCGTCTTCTACCGCAACGACGAAGTGCCCGCGCTCCACGAGCTCGAGCCGATCCTGGACGAGGGCGGCCCGGTCTCCCGCCGGACCCCCGAGCTCACCAAGGAGCAGAGCGCCCGCATTCTCAAGCGCATGATGTGACGGTTCCTTCTTGAGCCGTCCCGGAGGCCGCGCGGTGGTCGATGCCGCGCTCGTCGCCACCATTCTGGTCTGGGCGGTGAACTTCAGCGTGGTGAAGGCGGCTCTCCGGCACTTCACCCCGATGGCCTTCACCAGCATTCGCCTGGTGGGAGCTTCGATCTGCTTTCTCACCCTCGCGAGGCTCTCGCCCGGCCCGAGCCTGCTTCCTTCCGATCGGAATCGCCTCGTGCTCCTGGCGCTCGTCGGACACACGTTCTATCAGGTGTTGTTCATCCAGGGGATTCATGCCACGACGGCCTCCAACTCGGCGATTCTCCTGGGATTGACGCCGGTGTTCGTGGCGCTCCTGAGCCTTCTCTTGTCGTCCGACAGGCCGGGCGCGGGCGCGTTCCTCGGTATCGGGGTTTCGATCCTCGGGGTGTACCTGGTGCTCCACGACTCGTCCAGTGCGGGCGGGAGCCTCCTCGGAGACGGCCTCACGCTCGCCGCCACGTTCTGCTGGTCGCTCCACAGCGTGCTGAGCCAGCCTATCGTCGCCCGCTACGGCGCGCTCAAGACCAGCGCCTACGCGATGTCCATCGGGAGCCTGGCCTTCCTACCGCTCGGCATCCCGGAGCTCTATCGGATGACGCCGGCCGCAATCCCCGCCTCCGCCTGGTGGGCTCTCGGCTATTCGATCGTCTTCTCCCTCGTCGCCGCCTATTGCCTCTGGTATTTCGCCATCGGCCGAGTCGGGCCGACGCAGACCGCAGTCTTTTCGAACCTCACCCCCGTGGCCGCCATGATCGTGGCATACTTGGCGCTCGATGAGCCGGTGGGGAAGCGGAAGGTCGTGGGCGCGCTCGTGATCTTCCTGGGAATCTACCTGGTTCGGAGGCAGAAACGATCGACTTTGGATGCAGGACTTGACCGCGGCGGTAGGAGCCGGTTAGCATAAGTCTCGCTCCTCCCCCAACCAGGAAAGGTTCTGACGGCAATCATGCGCCCGATTTGGGTGTGGACGAGCGTTCACGGGTGGCTTTCTCCCCTGGCCTACCCGGAGACCCACGACCGGTATTCCATCGTGCCGATCTCGATCGCGCCCGGCGAGACTCTGCCGAGCACGCCGGGAATCCTGATTCTCGACGAGCACCTGCTTTCCGAGCACCGTGCCGCCGTCGAGGCGTTCGCCCGGCGGCCGGGGGGCGCGTACTCCCCGGTAATCGCCATTTCGCCGAAAGGCGGCGCTTCGGAGGGCGACGAGCTCCTCTTCGACGTCCTCCCCGTGCGGCCGAATCAGGGCGAGCTCCTGAGGACGATACGAAACGCGACGCACTACCTCGAGAGCCAGCTGCGCCTGGAAGAGTCCCAGGCTCGGGCGGAGCAAAAGGCGAGAGAGCTCGAGGAGCTTCACGCCATCGGCATCGCGCTCTCGGCCGAGCACGATCACGACCGGCTCCTCAGCCTCATCCTGAGCAAGGCGCGGGAGATCACCAACGCCGATGCCGGGAGCCTGTTCCTGGTGGCCAGCCTCGAGATGCCCCTCGAGACTCCCGAACGGACCGTCGAGCGCGTGGGCGGCCGCTGGCTTCGTTTCCGGCTCGCGCAAAACGACTCCCGGCGGCTCCGGTTCGAGGAGGACATCCTCACCATCGGCCCCGGAAGCATCGCCGGCTACGTTGCCGAGACCGGAGAGACGCTCAATCTCGAGGACGCGTACGCGCCGTCCCAGGGCAAACCCTTCGCCATCAATCGGAGCTTCGACGAGACCATCTCGTACCGCACGCGATCCATGCTGGTGATCCCGATGCAGAACCACGAGGGCGAGAGCATCGGCGTCCTCCAGCTCATCAACAAGAAGCGCTCCCGCGACACCATTCTGGACGGCCCCTCGAGCTTCGAGACCGAGGTGCTCCCGTTCGACGAGCACGACGAGATTCTCGTCCGTTCGCTCGCGAGCCAGGCCGCGGTCTCCATCGAGAACAACAGCCTGTACCTTCAGCGGGAGAACCTCTTCGCCCGCTTCGTAGACGCCGCGGTCCAGGCGATCGAAAGCCGCGACCCCACGACCCAGGGACATTCCCGACGAGTGGCGGCGATGACCGCCGAGCTCGCGCGAGTCGCGAACCGGACGGATCGCGGCGCTTACGCGGATCTGCGCCTTTCCGACGATCAGATCCGCGAGCTCCGTTACGCCGCGCTCCTTCACGATTTCGGGAAGGTAGGGGTCACGGAGAAGGTCCTGCGCAAGGCGACGAAGCTCTATCACGGCGAACTTTCATTGGTTCGCCAGCGCTTCAAGACGATCCGTCGCACCCTCGAAGCGCAGTATCTGAGGCGGATGCTCGACCAGCTCCTCGCGAAAGAGGCCACTCCCGAGGACGTCGAGTGCCTGAAAGAGGACCTGGAGCGCCGGCTCGAAATGGTGGACCGCGCCCGGAACGCAGTCGAGGAAGCGAATAAGCCGACGATCACCCACTTCTCCGATTTCCATTTCATCGAGGAGCTCGGGACCGTCACCTACGACGACCTCGACGGCACCTCCCGGAGCTACCTCGAGCCCAACGAGATCCTTTCGCTCACGGTGGCGCGCGGAACGCTCACCGAGCTCGAGCGCCGGAAGATCGAGTCCCACGTCAATCACACTTACGACTTCCTCTCCACCATCCCCTGGACGCGGGACCTCATGGACATTCCCGAGCTCGCGCGCAGCCATCACGAGAAGCTCGACGGAAGCGGGTACCCCGGCGGTCTTCGGGCCGACGACATCCCGCCCCAAACGCGGATGATGACGATCTCGGATATCTACGACGCCCTGACGGCAAAGGACCGCCCCTACAAGCCCGCGGTGCCGACGACGAAAGCTATTGAAATCCTCGAGGAGGACGCGGGAAAAGGCCGGATCGATCGCGACCTTCTCGACCTCTTCATCGACGCCAGAGTCTTCCTGCACGGCCTCACCAGCTAGATCCTGGTGTGAGAAGGGGAGATGTGGAGACAGGGGATTCTCCACTTGGCTTGGCCGGATTGGCCCACCCAGCCCTTCATTGTCCTAGCACATTTGACGATTTTGGCCGTAATTGATAGAACCCTGGCATGGGCCAATGGGAGCGGCTCCGGCTCGACCGGGAATCGACCTCGCCTCTGTACCGTCAGGTTTCCGAGCAGATCCGGACGTGGATCGCCTCGGGTGAGCTAGAGCCGGGCGAAAAGCTCCCTCCCAGCCGAGAGCTCGCCGAAACGCTCGGGATCAATCGAAACACGATCGCGAGCGCTTATGAGGAGCTCGCGAAGGCGGGCGACGTTCGCTCTCACGTGGGACAGGGCACGTTCGTCGCGGCGGGCGCTTCCGAATCCTCGCGTGCCCCGCTCCGGTTTCGGTTTTCTCGGGCCGCAGAGGCATCGGCGGAGCGCGTGCAGAAGCCGGCCGTCGCCTCCGGCCATCCCGACCCCATCGATTTCGCGACCCTGGTTCCGGACGAGGAGCTCTTTCCCGTCGAGCCCTTCCGGGAGGTTCTCGACCGGGTGCTCCGCCGGGAAGGCAAAACCCTCCTCCAGTACGGGCCGGCCGCCGGCCACCCTCCCCTCCGCGCCTATATCGCCGGGTGGATTCGAGAGCGAGGGGTAGCGGCCGACGCCGAGAACGTCCTCATCGTGAACGGATCCCAGCAGGGACTCGACCTCATCTGCCGGAGCCTTCTCGACCCGGGCGACCGGGTCGCGCTCGAGACGCCGACCTATACCATCGTCCTTCCTCTCCTCGCGCAGTATCACGCGCAGATGGAGCCGGTTCCCATGACCGAACGAGGCATGGATCTCGACGCCCTCGAGACCGTGCTCGAGAGCTCGCGGCCGAAGCTCGTCTTCACCATGCCGACGTTCCACAACCCCACGGGCCTCACCATGGACCTCGACTCCCGGCGCCGCCTCCTCGAGCTCGCATCGCGCTATTCGACTCCGGTGGTCGAGGACGATTTCGACTCCGAGCTCCGCTTCGAGGGCGACGCCCTCCCGCCTTTGAAAGCGCTCGACGAGCACGGGTCCGTTCTTCACATCGGCACGTTCTCCAAAGGTCTCTTTCCCGGACTGCGCCTCGGCTTCGTCGTCGCGCCGCCGCCGGTGGTCGCGGCGCTCGCCCGCTCCAAGCTCATCGCCGATTACCATACCAGCCTCCTCCTGCAGGCCGCCGTGCTCGAGTTCTGCCGCGAAGGGCTCTACGAGCGGCACCTGAAGCGGCTGGTCTCGATCTATCGCGAGAAGAGCCGGGCGTTGACGCGGGCGCTCGAGCGCTCCTTTCCCGCGAACGTCTCCTGGACCCGCCCCGAAGGAGGCTACGCCTTCTGGGTCACGCTTCCCGAGGGCACCTCGGGCGACGCGATTCTCGAGGAGAGCGCGAGGGCCGGAGTCCTCTTCACTCCGGGCTCGAACTTCTTCGCCCGCGGCGAGGGCGACCGCCACCTGCGCCTCTCGATCTCGAGAGTGCCCTCGGAGCGCATCGAGGAAGGCATCGAGCGGCTGGGAGCCATCCTCACGCGGCACGGACGGGAATCGAACGACAAGGGACGGACTCGGGCGCTTCCGCACGAGCCCGCACTGCACATCTAAAAGGAGGCAGAAGGTCATGACCGACACCAGTTTGAAGCTCAAGACGGGGCTCGCCGACATGCTGAAGGGCGGAGCCATCATGGACGTCACCAACGCCGAGCAGGCGAAGATCGCCGAGGACGCGGGAGCGGTGTCGGTGATGGCGCTCGAGCGCGTCCCCTCCGACATCCGCAAGCACGGCGGCGTCGCCCGCATGTCTGCCGTCGACAAGATCCTCGAGATTCAGGAGACGGTGAGCATTCCGGTGATGGCCAAGGTGCGCATCGGGCACTTCGTGGAGGCGCAGATTCTCCAGGAGATGAAGGTCGACTTCATCGACGAGAGCGAGGTGCTGACGCCCGCGGACGAGGAGAACCACGTCGACAAGCACGCGTTCCAGGTCCCGTTCGTCTGCGGCTGCCGCGACCTCGGTGAGGCCCTTCGGCGCATCGGCGAGGGAGCGGCGCTCATCCGCACCAAGGGAGAGGCGGGCTCGGGCAACATCGTCGAAGCCGTGCGCCACCTCCGCCGGATCGGAGGCGATATGCGGAGGCTCACGGTGCTCGGCAACGAGGAGCTCATGTCCGAAGCGAAGCGGCTCGGCGCCCCGTACGAGCTCGTCCGGCTCGTCGCCCGGACGGGAAAGCTTCCCGTCCCGAACTTCGCTGCCGGCGGGGTGTCGACTCCCGCCGACGCGGCGCTCTGCATGCACCTGGGGGCGGAGTCGGTCTTCGTGGGCTCCGGCATCTTCAAGTCGGAGGACCCGGCGAAGCGGGCCGCCGCCATCGTGAAGGCGGTCACCCACTACCAGGACCCGAAGGCTCTGGTGGAAGCCTCCCGGGGGCTCGGCGAGCCGATGCCGGGAATCGACGTGAGGCAACTCGACGAGAAGGATCTGCTCCAGACCCGGGGCTGGTAGGAAATGAACCGGGTCGGAGTCCTCGCCCTCCAGGGCGATTACGCCCTTCACCAGAAGATGCTCGAGCGCATCGGCTGCCGATCGCGGCAGGTACGCAAGGCGGCGGAGCTCGAGGATCTCGACGCGCTGGTGATTCCGGGAGGCGAGAGCACGACGATGCTGAAGTTCATTCAGGAAGAAGGACTCCTCGAGCCGCTCCGTAAGCTTCACGCGGACGGAGCGGCTCTCTACGGGACCTGCGCCGGAGTCATCCTCCTGGCGAAAGAAGTGACCTCACCGAGCCAGACCTCGCTCGGCCTCCTGGACGTGACCGTCGAGCGAAACGCCTACGGCCGCCAGGTGGACAGCCACCTGGCGAACGAACCCTGCCCGGAGCTCGGCTCCGACCCGCTCCCGATGGTGTTCATCCGCGCTCCGGTGATTCGCCGCACCGGCCCGCGCGTCTCCGTCCTCGCCCGCCACCGGGGTGAGCCGGTGCTGGTGCGCGAGGGCCGGATCCTCGGCAGCACCTTTCACCCCGAACTGTCCGAAGACGAACGCGTGCATCGTTATTTCGTCGAGAATGTGGCCTCCGATTCAAGAACCCGCCACGCTTCGGTGTAAAAGGCCGCACGTCCCCTGTAAAGAATCTGGATCGCGGCGTCGGTTCGCCGGCGTTTTCACGAAGATAATTGAGATTACTGCCAATCGGGCAGTGGCATCGAAATTGCGTGGTTCTTCCAGGATTCGAGCTCGATGTGATGCAAGCGACAGAAGTTCGGCCCCGGACGGCGTCCGCAGACGGACACGGAACCAGGACCGGGGTGCTCTCGTCTAACTTGAACAAGGCTCGGTGCATTCCATGCCGGAAGAGTCCATCCTCATAGTCGGAGCCAGTCGAGCGTCCAGCGAGGCCGAGGCCGCGCTCGCTTCGGAATCCTGGATCGTGACCATCGTCGAGGGACTCGCGGAAGCGATTCCCGAGATCGACCGCCGCCGCCACCAGGTCGTCGTCCTGGATACGGATGCCATCCCCGAGGCGCCGTGGCAGGCGCTCGAGATCCTCCGAGAGCGGGATCCCCAGGCGACCGTGCTCCTCCTGGTGAGCTCGGAGACACCCTGGTCCTCGTTCTCGAGCTATCGCCAGCGTCCCGCGGGGCTCGTCCTGAAGCCGCTCGATCGAGCGGCGCTCTTGATGGCCGTCGACTCGGCGGTCGTCTACCGGCGCCTCCTCGAGGAAAATCGCACGCTGAAGCGCCAGCTGGGAAGCGCCGTCAGTCTGGGCGACTGGGTGGGCTGCACCCCGGAATCGATCGAGATACGGAAGTCGATCGCCACCGCCGCTCTCGCGAACGGGAACGTCCTCCTCCTCGGCGAGGACGGCTCCGGCAGGCGTCTCGCCGCGGAGCTCCTGCACCGCCACGGGAGGAACCCCGGAGCGACGTTTCTCCCCGTGGACCTTGTGAGCCTCCCCGCGGGCGAGATCCACCGGCTCTTCGACGAAGTGCTGGAGGCCGCGGACACCGGACGCGGCGCGTACGTCCATGGCGCCCGTCCCGGCACGCTGTACCTCGCGGAGCTGACCGCGCTCACTCCCGAGGACCAGAGGAGCCTCGCGCAGAAGCTCCTTCGGCCGCTCCCCTTCCGCATCATGGCTTCGGCTCATCCCTCGCTCGTCGACGCCGTTCGGCAGAACCGGTTCGACGAGGAGACGTTCCGCGCCGTCTCCAAGTGCCGCATCCAGATCCCTCCGCTGCGCGCCCGCCGCGCCGATATCCCGCTCCTCATCGACCATTTCCTGAAGCGGTCCTGCGAGCGGTTTCAGCTCAAGTCTCTCGGAATCCCATCGACCTCGATCGAGAACTATTCGGGCTACGACTGGCCGGGGAACGTCGCAGAGCTGGCGATGATGATCGAGCGCGCGGTCAGCATCGCTTCGGCGGCGAAGTTCGACGGCACGACCCTTCCGGAGCATTTCTGCTCCCCTCCGTCGCTCACCGTTCCCGAGGGAGGCCGCCTCAAGAACATCTCCCTCCGGGAGCTCATCGCCGACATCGAAAAGCGGATCATCGTCCAGACGCTCGAGAGGGTCGACGGGAGCCAGAAGCGGGCGGCAGAAGAGCTGCGCCTCAACCCAACCACCCTCCACGAGAAGATGAAACGCTACAAGATCCTTCCCGCGGTTCGCCGGCAGAGGGCCTGAAGAGAGAAGACTCTCCCGAGCCCCTTCTCCCGGGGGGCTTTACGGGGCCGAATCCTTCACTTATCATTGACAACAAAAGGTTACGGCGATTAGACTACGCGCCAGTCGAGGTCCTTTCCTCGCTGGTCCAGACCGAAAACAGCGTCCCTTTCCAGTCCGAAATCGCTCGGCGACGGAACCAGGGAGCAAAAATACCGCGCAGGAGGTGAGTTCGTGAAGAGATCTTGGTTGGCCCCCCTGGGATTGCTGATCCTCGCTGGCCTGGTTTTGCTGGGGTTGGCCGGATGCGGAAAGGAGCCGCCACCACCACCGCCACCACCGCCGCCAGCTGCGGCACCACCGCCGCCACCGCCTCCTCCGCCGCCGCCACCGCCACCGCCGCCACCGCCACCGCCGACCGAAGCGGATCTCTATGGACGGGCGACCATCGAGGAGCTCCAGAGGAACCTGAGCGACGTCCTCTACGACTACGACCAGGCGACTCTGCGGGAAGACGCGCGGGCAACGCTCGCGAAGAATGCGGATTGGCTCAAGCGGCCCTACAACACCTCGGTCATCCTGGTCGAAGGCCACTGCGACGAGCGCGGCACCGAGCGGTACAACCTCGCCCTCGGCGAGCGACGTGCCCGGGCCGCCATGGAGTATCTGCAGTCACTGGGAATTCCCGCGAACCGCGTCAAAATGGTGAGCTACGGGAAGGAGAGACCCCAGTGTACGGAGGCGACCGAGGCCTGCTGGCAGAGCAACCGCAGGGCCCACTTGAGGATCGACGCGAAGTAGCGCGATTCTGAGATTTCGCTGAAAGCCCCGGGGCCGTCCCCGGGGCTTTTTTCTCGGCTCTCAGGCCTCGCGGCGGAGGCGGAGGCGAAGGTCCTGGACCGTCGCCCGGTGCTTGAAGGCTTTGCTTCCGTTCACGAACAAGACCGGGATGTCGTCTCCGAATCGTTTTTCGAGGTCGCTGTCCCGCGAGACGTCGGTTTCCCGCAGCCGGATCTCGAGGCCGCGGGCAGCCTCGAAGAGCGCTTCCTTCATCTCCTCGCAGAGATGACACCCCGGCCTGGTCATGAGCTCTATCTCGATCGTACCGTCCTTCACGCCCGGGAAAGCTCCTCGAGGATTCGCTCCGCCGCCGTGCGCGGGGATCGATCGAGCGCGATCGCCCGGCCCACGACCACATAGGTCGCTCCCAGGCGGGCGGCGTCGCCGGGAGTCGCGACCCGCTTCTGGTCGTGGCTGTCCTTCGACCACTCGGGGCGGACACCGGGAACGAGAATCTGGAATCCATCGCCGAGGGCTTCCCGTATCGCCTCGACCTCCAGGGCCGAGGCGACGACCCCGTGAAGCCCGCTCTCTGCGGCGAGGCGGGCGAGCCGCAGGACCTGTTCGCGGCTCTTCTCGCGGAAGCCGAGGACCTCGAGATCGTCGTCCCCGAGGTGGGTGAGTACCGTGACGCCGAGCACCACCGGCCGGTCGGCCCCTCCCGCTTCCCGCGCGGCCGCGGCCGCGGCGCTCATCATCGCTTTTCCCCCCGAGGCGTGCACGTCCACGATCGCGACCCCGTGGCGCGCGGCGGCGCCGACGGCCCCGGCCACCGTCTTCGGAATGTCGTGGAACTTCAAATCGAGGAACACCCGCGCGGGAGCGAGCTCCCGCAGGATCTCCGGTCCGACCGCGGTGAAGAGCTCCTTCCCCACCTTGAAGAACCCGACGACCCCCGCGAGCTCGTCTCGAAGCGCGAGCGCCTGGGAAAGCGTCGGTGCG
>DAISKN010000066.1:15652-15863 GCA_036820975.1 Acidobacteriota bacterium
GCTTCTTCACCATCCCTGAGGGACCGCCTTTACGTCGGCGACGAGCGCTCCCGTGAGCGAAGACAGTGCCTCGACCCGGTGGCGGCGGCAGTAGTCCGCCAGACCCTCCCGGGTCCTCCGCCAGACCGACGGATCGACGAAGCTCATCGTGCCGACCTGAACGGCGGAGGCGCCGGCGAGAATGAACTCGAGCGCGTCTTCGTGATTGGTG